>JBILPY010000397.1:0-4586 GCA_044373575.1 Prosthecobacter sp.
GCTGTTTTCCAAATGTGTGACGATGGTGAGCATGAGGGGCTGATTGCCTGGCAGACGCTTTGCATCATCAGCTACTTCTATGAGCGGCTGCACTCTGCGGAAGAAACAGGAGACATGATCGACGGCATACTCGCGATTTTGGAAGTGCCCACGGTTGGCTCCTGGGAGGCGTCTCGCTGGCGCACACATGGCACCCCAGATGTCGAGGACGCTCTCCAAGTCGCCTGTGCTGTTTCGGGGCATGCCGACTACATCATCACGCGAAACGTGAAGGATTTCATGGCCAGCTCAGTGCCAGCCATCACGCCCGAACATTTTCTCTCTGGGTTGCCCGTCTGATCTGTTTCACCGCCTCACCACCACCGGCAATGCCTTCTCCAGCGCCGAGACGATGCGATTATGCGTGGCATCGACTTCGGGGGTTTCGAGGGTTTTGTCGGGGGCGCGGTAGGTGAGGGTCCAGGCCAAGGATTTGCGGTCGGCGGCGAGTTTGGTGCCGGTGGGGTCGGTGAAGACGTCGAATAGGGCGGTGCTGATGAGCAGGGGCTCTTTGATGCTGCCGAAGAAGGCGGCGACTTTGGCGTTTGGCACGTCGGCGGGGAGCTCGAAGGCGACGTCGCGAGTCATGCCGGGGAAGCGGGGGAGGTCGGTGAACTTGGCGGGGCCGGTGCTGCCTTGGCGCAGGGCGCTGAGGAGGAGTTCGCAGACATAGACGGGCTCGCGAGCATCGAGCTGACGAGCGCGGGCGGGATGGAGTTGGGCGATCCAGCCGAGGACGCGGTTGCCGGCCTTCAGCTCGCTGTGGAGGAGGAAGGTGCCGTTGTCCTTGAGGGGCTTGATTTCAACAGAGGAGACGCCGGGCAGGTTTTCGACGAGGCCGCGCAGATCGAAGATGTCGGCGGCTTTCGGCACGCGGGCATGCCAGGAGCTGGGTGAAACTGGGCCGCTGAGCAGGATGGCGAGGCGCTCTTCTTCGCGGACCATGCCGTTCGGCATCTTCAGGAAGACGCGGCCGATTTCGAAGAGGCGGAGGCGGTCGGCACCTTGGCGGATGTTCAGCGCGGCGCTGGCGAGCAGGCCGGGGACGATGCTGGGGCGCAGGGTGGTGTGGTCTTCGCTGAGCGGGTTCTTCAATGCCGCGAGGCCGCCGGTGGGGTTGCCGAGGGCATCGTTGGTTTGCGGTGTGGAGATGAGGCGGAGGGTCTGAGCCTCGTTGAAGCCGCGATTCGCCAAAGCCTGGCGGATCTGCATGGCGTGATCGTAGATTTTGTCGGTGCCATCACCCTGCGCGAAAGCGGCAGTGAATTTGGCGGGCACGCGGTCGAGTCCGATGACGCGGGCGACTTCTTCGACGAGATCGACGCTGCGGAGGAGGTCGAGGCGGTAGCTGGGGATGGTCCAGGCGGTGCCGTTTTGGGTCAAACCGAGCTTGGTGAGGATGGCGTGGGCTTCTTCGATCTGGAAGCCGTCGATGCCGAGCAGGCTCAAAGCGCGCTTTTCATCGAAAACGATGTCGCTGACGAGCTGCGGGGCTTCGCCGGCGACTTTGAGTTCGGGCCCGGCGGTGTCTCCGGCGATTTCCAAGATGAGCTTCGTGGCGAGATCGCTGCCGCCGTGGACCTGATGCGGGTCGATGCCGCGCTCGAAGCGGTAGCTGGAGTCGGAATGCAGCGTGAGGCGGCGGGCGGTGCGGCGGATGTTGCTCGGGGTGAAGTAGGCGCTCTCCAGAAGGATGTTCGTGGTGCCTTCGACGACGCTGGTTTCCTCACCCCCCATGACGCCGGCGATGGCGACGGGGCGGGCGTTGTCTGCGATGACGAGGTCTTCGGTGAGCAGGGCGTATTCCTGGCCGTCGAGAGCGAGGATCTTTTCGCCTTCCTTGGCGCGGCGGACGGTGATGCCGCCCTGGAGTTTATCGAGGTCGAAAGCGTGCAGGCTCTGGCCCATCTCCATCATCACATAATTGGTGATATCGACGATGTTGTTGATGGGGCGGAGGCCGATGCTTTCGAGGCGGGCTTTAAGCCAAGCGGGGCTGGGGCCGACTTTGACGCCTTTGATGACGCGGGCGGTGTAGTAGGGACAGCCATCGGTGGCTTCGAGCGTGACTTCGTCGGCCTTGGCAGCGCAGGTTTTCGAGCTGGCCTTCGTGTGATCGCGTTCGCCTTTGAGCGGGATGCCGGTGAGGGCGGAGAGTTCGCGGGCGAGGCCGAGGTGGCTGAGGAGGTCGGAGCGGTTCGGGGTGATCTCGAGGTCGAAGAGGGTGTCGCTTTCGACGATCTGGTTGATGGGTTTGCCGACGGGCAGTTCGCTATCGAGAATCCACAGGCCGCCGGTGTCTTCGCCGATGCCGAGTTCCTTGCCGCTGCACATCATGCCGAGGCTATCTACACCGCGGAGCTTGCCTTCTTTGATCTCGAAACCACCGGGCAATGCCGCGCCGGGGAGAGCGAGCGGGACTTTGTCGCCCGCTTTGAAGTTCTTCGCCCCGCAAACGATCTGGCGGGGGCTGCCGCTGCCGTCATCGACCTGACAGACGCTGAGTTTGTCGGCATTCGGGTGCTGCTCGAAGGACTGGATCTGAGCGACGATGACCTTGTCGGAAGCGACACCCTTTTGCTCGATGCCTTCCACCTCGATGCCCGCGAAGGTCAGGAGGTCGGAGAGCTGAGGCGTGGTGTAAGCGCTGAGGTCGAGATGGGTCTGGAGCCAGTTGAGGGAGACTTGCATGGGATGGGGGCAGTCAGGAGGTCAAAGATTCGTCAAGGGAGGTTCAAGCAGATGCTCAGGCAGCGAACTGGTTGAGGAAGCGCACGTCATTTTCGATGAGGTGGCGGATGTCGGAGATGCCGTGAAGGATCATGGCGAGGCGGTCGAGGCCCATGCCGAAGGCGAAGCCGGTGACTTGCTCGGGGTCGAAGAGGGTGTCGCCACGAGTTTTGCTGACGGCGGCGAAGACGGCGGGATCGACCATGCCGCAGCCGGCGATTTCGATCCAGCGGGCTTCTTTGCCTTTGGCTTCGAGCTTCACGTCGATCTCGAAGCTGGGCTCGGTGAAGGGGAAGAAGTGCGGGCGGAAGCGGACGGCGGTGCCGGGGCCGAAGACTTCGCGGAAGAAGAACTCCAGCGTGCCTTTGAGGTCGGCGAGGGAGACGTTTTTGTCCACGTAGAGGGCCTCGATCTGGTTGAAGACGCTGAGGTGGGTGGCGTCGATCTCATCGCGGCGGTAAGCGGCACCGGGGGCGATGATGCGGATGGGCAGGGCTTTCACGGTCTCCATCGTGCGGATCTGCACGCTGGAGGTGTGGGTGCGGAGGAGCTTGCCATCCGGCATGTAAAAGGTGTCGCTCTCGTTGCGGGCGGGGTGATCGGCTGGCGTGTTCAGCGCGTCGAAGCAATGCCACTCGGTCTCGACTTCGGGTCCATCGGCGAGCGTGAAGCCCATGCGGCGGAGGGTGCGCACGGCGAGATCGCGGATCTGGGTGAGCGGGTGGAGAGTGCCGACACCTGCGCCGGGGCGGCCGGGCAGGCTGAGGTCGATGCCTGCAACGGCTTCGGCGTCCTTGGCGTTTTGCAGGGCTTCCTTGCGGCTGGCGAGTTCGCCCGTAATGGCATCGCGGACTTCGTTGAGCTTGGCACCGACTTCTTTTTTCAGATCGACGGGCACATCGCGCATCCCGGCACTGAGGGCGGTGAGTTTGCCTTTTTTGCCCAGGTAGTCGATGCGGAAGGCCTCCAGCGCGGCTTCATCCGTCAGGGTGGTGAGGGAGGCGAGGGCTTCGGATTTGAGGGAGTCGAGTTCGGTGAGCATGGCAGAAAAAAGGAGAACCGCCCAAGTGGCACGGGGGCGCCGATGATGGACGGCTAGGGCGCGGGTGCAACCCGGAGGTCACGAGAGAGTCATCTTTCCGGTTGACGGATGGGGTCGGGCTCGTAGTATCACGGCCCTTTTTCAACCCCACCCCTGTTCCCAGTTATGCCCGAAGTTCAAATCCGCAAAGGTGAGCCAATCGACCGCGCTCTCAAGCGTCTGAAGACCAAGCTCGAGATGGAAGGCATCTTCGAGGAAGTGCGCCGCCTGCGTGCTCACGAAACGCCAAAAGAGCGCACCAAGCGCAAGGCCCGTGCCGCCGCCAAACGTGGTAAGATCCGCTTCCGCTTCACGATGCCGAAGCCCGCTGCTGACGCTGCTCCAGAAGGTGCGGCATAAGTGCCAGCTGGCTCCTTGATTGGAGTCTTGATTTCTTTTTTCAAAGGCTGCCTGTGACCCAGGCAGCCTTTTTGCGTCTGCTAAGCGAGCTGAATTACTGCCAGACGATCTCGTTTGAGAGCATGGCGTCGTCGTCGAAGAGAAATTTGCCGATGAAATGCTTCTGTTCGATGAGCAGTTCGGCGAGCCAGAAGCGGTCGTCGGCCCACATTTCATCAAAGGGCAGGGCGTGGAGCGAGGTCCAGAGCGGGATGGCTTCCGGGGTTTCGATGGCTTCACCTTCCCAGCGGGTGGAGCGGAAAACATCGACGTGAAGCGCGAGCCCATCGACGAACTGGAACCAGAGTTCGCCGTGTTTCACAGGCTCAAAGGCGGT
>JBILPY010000046.1:0-14913 GCA_044373575.1 Prosthecobacter sp.
GGCTGCGAAGCCACCGGTCAATATCACCAGACTTGATGGTCAAAATCTCGCCAGGAAAAGTGGCGGCAAAGCGCTTCACGCTTCCGGCCAGTTGGAACCGATAGACGCGGCTGAGATTATCTTCGGCCTTGGCCTTCACAAACTCATCAATCAGGTCCGGCACTTTCACTCCGAGTTGCACGCCCCGATTGCGCCGCACGAACTCCTGGATGGCCACCATCAGCGGCACGTCACCGAGCAACTCTCGACAGCGGGTGTATTCTTCTACAGCGGACACCAGCGGCATTTTGAAGGGAACCACCAGACGTTCGGCAGCGAGATGATTTTCTCGCTGGGCAGAAGTCAGATCGTTGCTGGAGGATTTGCCTTCCTGAATCTTGCGGGCCATCAACTGAGCCTCAGCTTTGGCCTTTTCAAGACTGCCGAAATTGCGCCTCACTCGTTTGCCGTTCATGTGATAGGCCACGGTGTAGCAATCCCACCTGCGGACACGGCCCTTGTAGATCGGCACCACCGCGCTGCCATGCTTGATCTTCATGAATGGCCGTCCCCGTTTCCGAGCACTTTCCTCGCTTGTCCTAATTGTGTCCTGCATACCGCCGGGTGATGTGTCAACCTCTGGCGATACCTCTCCTATAAACCCTTGATTATGAGATGTTTGAGAAGTTTCTCTTTCGACAAAAGAAGGCTCTGTGGCATAAGATTGGCAATCGAGGCCAAACAGCACGAATGATTCAAGTGCCACTCGAATCTACGTCACTGCGGCCACTGGCCGTTCACGATGGGCTTCGTCGTGAGCTTTCCGGGATCGAGGACGACGCGCTTCACTTTCTTGCGCTGCCAAGTGTAGGTGATGTGGACGAGGCCGTCCTTCGTCTGGATGATCGCGGGATAGCTGAACTCTCGCTTCGGCTCGTCTTCAAAGACCAGCGCGGCTTCCCAAGTCTTGCCATCCTTGCTCACGGCGAGGTTCAGCGGGCTGCGGCCTTTGGCGGTGTGATTGTAGATGAGCAGATGCCGGCCATCGGAGAGCGTGACGGCATCGGTGCCGGAGTTCGGATTCGGTAAATCGGTGAGCGAAATCTCGCCCCAGGTCTTGGCCGCGTCGTCGGAGGTGATCTGGAAGACTTTACCCTGCTTGGAGCGTCCCACGGCTTGGAGTTTATCACCACCGAGTAAGAGGATGCTCGGCTGGATGGCACCGACCTTCAAACCATCGTGCAGCAGCTCAGTGCGTGTCCAGGTTTTGCCGAGATCGGCGGTGCGCTCGAAATAAATGGCCCAGGCGCTGGGCTTCGTGTCGGTTTCATTGCTCGTGGGGCAAAGGATGTCGCCATTGGGCAGCTGCACGGGCTTGTTCTTGATCGGGCCGAAGATGCCCTTCGGCAGCTTTTGGGCTGCGGACCATGTTTTGCCGCCATCGGCGCTTGTTTTGAGCTCGCCCCACCAAGTGCTTGGGGACGGGCCGACTTTGTAGAAGAGCATCAACGGCGCATCCTTGGGCTGAAATAGGACCGGGTTCCATGTCGGATGCCTTGTGCCGTCCGACTGCACACCGTTGGCGGTTTCGACGCTCTCGGTCCACTTGCCATCGACGAGACGCGACACCCAGATGCACACGTCCGGGTTCTTTTCCGCCGTGCCGCCGAACCATGCGGACACCATACCTGTGGGTGTTTCCGTGATCGTTGTCGCGTGGATCTGCGGGTAAGGGCCGGTGTCGTAGATGTACTCGGTTTTCAAAATGGCTGGATCAACCGCGAGAGCGGCGATGGGAAAAAGGCAGGCGAGTAGTGCTTTCATGGTTGGCGGGAGTTCAGGAGATCAAACCGAGGTTGACGAGTCTTTCACGAATGATTTCGCGCTCGGCATCACGGAAGCGGTGGAAGGGCTCGGCCATGTGGTCTTCGCAGATGCCGAGGAGGCTGAGAGCGCACTTGAGACCTTTAATGATGGCGGATTTGTGACGACCGACAGTGTAGATGCTGCCCGCGAGGCGCATGACCTGCGCGTGGAGTTCGCGGGTGCGCTTCAAGTCTTGCGCGGCAGCGGCTTGATACATCTCGACGTAAAGCTTTGGGTGCAGATTGGCTCCGCCATTGATGCCGCCATGACCACCGAGGAGCACGGCCTCAGCGGTGAGTTCCTCAGGGCCCACGAGCACACTCCAGTCGGCGCGTTGCTTCGCGACTTCGATCAAGCGGTGGAAGTAGATCATGTCACACGAGCTGTCTTTGACGCCGCAGACGCCCGGCATGTCGAGTGCACGACGCACGAGGTCGATCTCGAAGCTCACCTTCGTTAAACCGGGCATGTTGTAAAGAAACAGCGGTAGCGGCATCTCGGCGACGAGGTCCTGCACATACTCCAGCATCTCCGGCGGGGCCGCGGGGAAATAATACGGCGGCGCGAGCACCACATGCGTCGCTCCTGAGGCCGCAGCGTATTTGGCGAGGTTCACGCTCTCGGTGAAGGAGGTGTCCGTGATACCGACAAGCACGGGAACGCGGCCTTTCGTGAGCTGGCAGGTCTTTTCGATCAACTCACGCCGCAGGCGGTAGCTCAGGCTCGGGCCTTCACCTGTGGTGCCGAGGATGAACAAGCCGCTGACGCCGCCGCCGATGAGATGCTCAATGAGACGCTCCAAACCGGCGGAGTCGAGTGTGTCGCGGTCTTTAAGCGGAGTGACGAGGGGCGGGATGATGCCGGAGAGAGGTGGGGACATTATGGGTGTTAGCTGAGCTTCACATCGCCGCAGAGATGCGTTTCGAGGCCGAGTTCGGCGAGGGCGGCGGCTTTGATGCGGGCGGCGCGGTGGGCTTGTTTTTCGTTGGGGCAATAGACGACCTGGATGTGATTGGATTTGTGACGGGCCATCATCTGATCACGACTGACGCCTTTGATCACTGTGTGCATGATGGGCCACTGCGGGGTGGTTTCGGCCCAGCGGCGGTCGGTTTCCTCTTCGGGCAGCTTCACGACTTCGGCGACTCCGATGTCGGCCTGGAGTTTGCCATCCATGACGAAGACGCGGCTCCAAACGATGTGGCCGGGTTTGCTGATGCCTTTCATCGTTCCTCCGCCGAGACGGAAGTACATCGCGGGTTGACGCTCGCTTGAGGCACCCTTCCATCCACCGATGAAGTGCGCGGGGGGTGCTGCGCCGCTGATCAGCAGGACCCAAACGTAATCACCCTTGTAGGAAGCACCCCAGCGGAGGTCGTGCAGGGTATTCTCGGGGGCGAAGCCGAGTTCGCGCCAGAGTTTGTAGGTGACTAGGCCATCGAGCCCGGCGCATTCATCGACTTCGTTGAAGTGTGGCAGCGCTTCGCCTTCAGAGATAACGCGTGAGCCGTCGGCACTGCGCACGGGCGGTCGGTCGGCGTTGTTGAGCATGCCTTCGACGAGGTCGCTGGCAGGCGTGAGGTCTTTGAGACCCTGCTGATACTGGATGCCGATGGCCGCGCAACCAAACTCATCGGCGAGGCGCACGGCGGCGATGTACATTTTGCACTGGAGCAGGATTTGAGGTTCGGTGAGTTCGTTGGCCTCGTCGGTGCCGAGCTTCATTTGCAGGCCTTTCTTGCGCAGCCAGACGAGCACCGCAGCGGCATCGGCATCGCTGACTTCACGCATGGCGGCGTAGAGCGTTGACTGGCTGAGGCGTTCTTTGAAGCAACCGGTGGGATGCAGCAGGTGATCAGGCACGATGGCGTTGAACATGCCCATGCAGCCTTCATCAAAGACGCCGAGAATGGCCTTTTGACGACGGAATCGGCGGGCAAAGTCACGACCCGTGGCATCATCAGCGGTGGGCAGTTTCAGCATCGAAAGCGGCCGGACATGGCCTTGATCATGTTTGACCGTGCCAGTCGTCAGCCACTCGCGCAGACCGGACTTGAAGAAGGCATCCATGAAGTCCTCGCTCCAGAGCGTGGAGTAGTTCACACCTGCTTTGGTGAGTGAGGCGTTGAGGTTCAAAAGGCCGACGAGGCCGGGCCATTGGCCGCTCCAGTTCGCCACGGTGAGGATGGGGCCACGGTGCGTGGTCAATCCGGCGAGAACGTGATGCGAATACTGCCAAACCGCCTCCGCGACGATGAGCGGCGCATCGGGATCGATGCCGCGAAAGACCTCGATGCCCATCTTCTGCGAGTCGATGAAGCCATGCTTCTTCACACGATCAAAAGGGTGCGCACGCTTCACGGCGAAGCCTTCGCTCTTCAAAGCCGCACCCAGGGCGTCTTCCATGGCCTTCTGAGCGGCCCAGCAGGTTTGATTGGCAGCGACTCGGAGATCGCCCGATGCGACGAGGTGGATGGTTTTCATGGTTGGATGGTCGATTAGAGTAACGGAAGCTGCCCGCCAATCTCAAAACCTGCTCCGACTCCATCTTTGGCACCTGCTTGACGATTCTTGACCTTTTGGCGAGACTGATCGCCATGAAAGTCTCCGACACGGCCGATTACTTCTCCAAGCAGGTGCTGCGTACGCGGCGCTTTTTTGTGGAGCAGACGAAGGGCAAGGGCGGTGAGAAAAGCTGTGTCACGCTGGTGGCAGGCGGCTGTGAATGGTGTGCGCCGGACTTTGTGATTCGGCGGACGAAGTTTCCCTTCATCGCTTTTGAGTTTGTGGCACGCGGAGCGGGTCGGGTGACGTTGGCTGGGGTGAAGCATGAGCTATCGTCGGGTCATGCGTTCTTCTTTGATCCGGCGACGCCGCATGTGATCGAGAGCGACAGTGTGGAGCCGATGGTGAAGTACTTTTTCAATCTTACAGGGCCACGCGCAGCGGCGCTGCTGGAGGAGCTGGATCTGCGTGCGGGCAGTCTGATCCGTGTGCTGGATGCGGGGCGTGTCACCGCGCTGCTGGAGGAGGTGATCGATCATGCGTTGCGAGGTGGACGTGTGGCGCTGCGGGTGGCGGGCGCAGCGCTGGAACATGCTTTGGCGCTGTGTGCGGACTCGCGTCAGCACGCGGCGACGAAGTTTGACCCGGCCTATGCGACGTATCTGCGCTGTCGCGGGCATCTTTTGCGGAACTATCCCGTGCTCAGCAGCATTGAGCAGGCGGCGAAGCACTGCCATGTCTCGGCGGCCTACATGACGCGGCTTTTCAAACGCTATGACACGGAGACGCCGCTGGCCTGTCTGACGCGGCTGAAGATGAGCCAAGCAATGATCAAGCTGCGTCTGCCCGAGGCGCAGGTGAAAGCAGTGGCGGCGGAGCTGGGCTACAAAAGCTCGGCGCACTTTTCACGGGCCTTCAAGGCCTGGAGCGGGAAGTCGCCGGTGGAGATGCGGGAGTGAATGCCTGAAACATGCGTGGTGGGTGCTTCGTCATGATTCGGGCTTATGCGTACCGTTCTCTCCTTTCTGATCCTGTCTGCCGTGCCTCTGCTGGCGGCCAAACCGAATGTGCTGTTCATCATGGCGGATGATTTCCGGCCAGAGATGGGCTGTTATGGTTCGTCGGCATTGACGCCGAACCTTGACCGTCTGGCGAAGCGGAGTCTGCAGTTCGAGCGGGCGTATTGCCAGCAGGCGGTGTGCAATCCTTCGCGTTCATCGCTGCTCACGGGGCGCAGGCCGGACACGCTGAAGCTCTGGAACAACGGCACGCATTTCCGCGAGCTGAACCCGGATGTGACGACGCTGCCGCTGCACTTCAAAGAGCAGGGCTACACGACCCGATGCGTGGGGAAGATCTTCCACAACTGGCACACGGCGGTGAAGGGAGATCGCCGCTCGTGGAGTGCGGATGAGTTCCTGCACTACGCGAATCATGGCGCGGACACGCCGCAGATCACGGGTGAGTTGCCGCCAAATCTGGCGACGCTGAATGTGGGCCGTGGCTACCCGGAGCAGGGGATCACGAGCTGTTACGATGTGCCGGACGAGGCATATTATGATGGGCGCGTGGCGGCTGAGGCGGTGAAGGTGATGGGTGAGGTGAAGGGCGAGCCGTTCTTTCTAGCCGTGGGTTTCTGGAAGCCTCATGCGCCCTTCAACGCTCCGAAGAAATACTGGGACATGTATGATCGCGCGAAGCTGCCGACGCTGAATAGCGCACGGCCTGAAGGTGCGCCGGAGATTGCCTTTCATCAAAGCACGGAGGTGCTGGGGCCTGCGGCAAAGCAGACGCCTGTCTCGCCCGAGCAGGCGGCGCAGATGCGGCACGGCTACTTTGCCAACATCAGCTACATGGACGCGCAGATCGGCAAGGTGCTGGAGGCGCTGGAGCAGAGCGGCGCGGCGAAGAACACGATCATCGTTTTCTTTGCCGATCATGGGTATCACATCGGCGAGCACTCGTTGTGGGGGAAAACCTCCGACTTCGAGTTCGATGCGCATGTGCCGCTGCTGATCAGCGATCTTCGTGAGGAGCATCGCGGTGCGAAAACGAAGGCGCTCGCCGAGCTGGTGGATCTCTTCCCGACGCTCGCGGAGCTGTGTGGCCTGCCCATGCCTGCGGGCCTGGATGGCAAGAGCCTTGTGCCTATTTTGAAAGAACCGAAGCGCCGGCTGAAGCTCGGCGCATTCACCCAGCATCCACGGCCCGCTTACTATGATCGCGAGCCGAACAAGCGCCCGAAGGCCATGGGTTACAGCATCCGCACCGCCGATGTGCGCTACACGGAATGGCGCGACTGGCAGACGAAGTCCGTCGTGGCCCGCGAGCTGTATTTGACCGAACAGGACCCCGCCGAGCTGAAGAATCACGCGGATGATCCCGCGCAGAAAGAGCACCTCGCCACGGCTGAGCGGCTGCTTTTGGAGAAGTTCCCACGCTGACACTGACTGCACCTCACCGCAGCAGAGCAAGGTGCCAGAGGTGAGCCGGTTCTCTCCGCGCATCCGTTACTGCCGGGATGCCTGAGCAGGAGGTAACTTTGGAACTGGTAACAGCTACTTCCTCTCCAGCCTCACATAGTCCAGCCCCACCATGTTCCCCGGTGCTGCGGCAGGGTTCGGCGGGGCGAGGGTGAAGGTCAGCTGATGGTCGCCAGCGGTCAGTTCATGCGTGCCCCAGTCGAGCTCGTCGGTTAGGATGACTTTGTCGGCGTGGTAGCCATCAAAGGTGGAGGCCACGGGCTTGCCATCCAGCGTGATGCTCATCACGCCGTAGTCGCGGGCCATGGTGAGCACGCCGTGGAGCTGGTACTTGCCAGCGTCTTTGACGGGAAGAGCCAGCGTGAGCTTCTGGTCAGGCTTGCCACCCACCCACCAGAGCTGCGCACCGCCGCTCCAGCGATTGCCAAAGCCGCCCATGCCTTGAATGCGGGTGTTGCCGCCGGTCTTGGCGATGACTTTCAGCGTCTCGCCTTCGAGCGCTCCTTCGACGCCTTTCGCGGCGACTTTGCCAGCATTGCCCGAGCCACCGCTCTGCAGATACTTCACCACATCCACCACCATCTCCGGCGGCAGCGCATCGAAGAGTCCCTCCGGCATCGTCGAGAGCTTCGACACCTCCCGCTTCGCGATGTCCGCCACCGGCAGCGTGAACTCCACCCCGCCCATCATGGCGATCTTCACCGCCGCAGCGCTCTCCTCCTTGATCACGCCGATCATCACGCGGCCGTCCTTCATCGTGAAAAGGTTGAGCTGGTAGGCCTTGCCGATCACCGCGTTCGGATCGAGCACGTTTTCCAGCAGGTACCCGAGGTCGGCGCGATTACTCCCCGTGATGTCCGGCCCCACGTTCTGACCTTCGCCGAAGAGCTTGTGGCAGGCACCGCAGGTGGCCATGAACATCGTCTTGCCCTTCGCGGCATCGCCCTTCGCCAAAGCGGCGGGCGTCAGCAGGTCGCGATACTTCTTCACCCGCACCGCCATGTCGGCCTTCGGCGCGTTCACATCGCCCCAGGCGGATTTGATCAAGGCCGCGATCTCCGCGTCATCGAAGGCCGTCAGCTGGCGCACCAAAAAGGGCGAAAGGGCGGTGCTCGGCACCGTCTTGGCCTCCACCGCTTTCAGCAGCGCCTTCGCGCCTTCCTTGGTCGAGGCGAGGGTGTTGATGGCATCGGGCAGTTCGTTGGCAGGGAGCTTCGGCAGCAGCGCTCCGAGGATTTTGGGCGTCTCGGCATCTTTCAGGGAGGCCAGCGCCTGGAGGGCTTGTCGGCGCAGTCCGCCGGGGGTGGTCGTGTCGGCCAGCATCCCCTGGAGCACCTTCGCCGTCCCGGCATCGCCCGCCTGAATCAGGAGGGAAAGCGCGGCCTGTCGCTCGACTGGGGTCCGTTTGGCATCCGCCAAAGTGGCGCGGAACTGGTCCAGCGCGGCGGCCTCGCCAAAGAGGGCGGCCAGCTCCTGGACGAGCTCCAGGGTGCGCGGCGTGGCCCCGGCGCGCAGCCCGGCGGCGATGGCGGGCCAGTCGGCGGGCGGAGCGAGCTTCCCAGCACCCTTGGCGGCCCCCACCACGGAGGCGAGGATGGATTCCTTCTCCTCCGGGCTGAAAGCCGGAGAATCAGCCTTCACTGCGGCAGCGGGGGCGCTCACCACGAGAAGTTGGGCACCCATGACGAGAAAGGGGGCACCCACTTTTAAAAAGTGGGCGCTCACCACGGGAAAGGGGGGACCCAGCTTTAAAAAGTGGGCTCCCACCATGAGAAAGTGGGCTCCCACCTTTTGAATATCCCCGCCCACCTTTAGAAGGTGGGTGCCCACTTTTGGAATATTCCCGTCCACCTTGGGAAGGTAGGTGCCCACCTTTTGAATATTCCCGCCCACCTTGGGAAGGTGGGCAGCCCCTTTTTCAGGGTCGGAGCCCCCTTTGGCGGAGTCGGCACCCTTTTTCCCGGGTTGGGGAAGCACTTTTTGAGGTTTGGCAGGCCCTTTCTTGGGGTTCCCTCCCCCCTTGGGCGGCTGGCTACCCCCCTTTTTGTTTTCGGGCTGGGCGGTGGTGGCGCTCTCCAGTCCCGCCAAGGCCCGGAGCAGCGTGTTCCGCCCCTCCGGCTCGGCCGACAGGCGACGATAGATGAAGCCGGTGACCTTTTCGATCTTCGACGCCTTCGCGAGCTGCATCCCGATCGCCGGGTCCGCCGCCACAACGGGCTCGATGCCATACCAGATGAGCAGCGGGATCATCGGATCGTCCTTGTCCTCGCCGTGCTTGAGGAGGGCGGTGGCGAGGTCTTTGCGTTGGTCGATGGGGATGCGCTGGAGGAATGATGCTGCTTGTGACCTGACTATTGGAGAGGATTCCTTGGAAAGCTGGATAGCCATCCCCTCTACAAATTCATGTTGGCCGGGAGAATTGTCAGTGAAATCTCGAAGTGAACCAGCGAGGCGCATTCGCCAAGCTCGCAAGTGCTCGTCAGGTTCACCAGCAAGGTGCAAAGCTGTAGAAGCGGCATCCGGGATAAGTTCATCGCCGTTGCGCTTGAAGACAGCATTTGGAGAGTGAAAGCCCGTTACCGCAATCGTCCATAGTGCGCGAAGCCTTTGACCAACGTCATTGGCTGGGTCGTCGGCCAGAACGGAGATTTTTTTCAATGAGTCGCCTCTGTATTGGTGCTCCATCAGCACCCGCCGCGCCATCCGCGATTCCCACTCGTTCTCGGTCTGCACCGCAAGTTTCGCGAGCGATGCATCGCTTTCCTTCGCGAGATCGCCTTTCCACGGCTTCCAGCCGTCGTAGCTGATGCGGTAGAGCCGCCCATTGCTGCGATCCCAGTGCTCCACAGCGCCGCTGCCGCGGTGGCAGATTTGCTGGTCGCTCCAGTCGCTGACGTAGAGGGCGCCGTCGGGGCCGACGCGTTGCGTGACGGGGATGAAGTGCATGTCGTTCGCGCGGAGGAAGTCGGCGGCGTGTTTGCCGATGTAGGTGCTGGCGTGCGGGTCGGTGTAGTTCGCGACGAGGCGATGGCCGTGGAGGTTGCCGAAGAGGAGCTGGTTGCGATACGTCGGCGGGAAGAGGCTGCTCTGGTAGATGGCGAGGCCGCAGTGCGCGTGACCGCCACCGAGGGCGTTGGTGTCGTTGTTCATCACGCCTGCGCCGGTCGTTTTGTCGAAGGTGACATCGGGTCGCGGATTGCCGGCGTAGTGCGCGTGGTCGGCGATGGTCTTGATGTCCTCGTAAGTGTGCGCGTTGAAGTGCTGCCCGGCCTGCCGGTGGTATCGCCCGCCGGGGACGATGTGGTAGAGATGCGGAATGACGCACGCGGTGACGAACCACTCGCCATGCTGGTCGTAATCGAGCCCCCACGGATTGCTGGTGCCATGCGCGAAGACCTCGAACTCATGCCGCACGGGATGATAACGCCACACGCCGGCATTGATCGGCTCGCGCTG
The DNA here is from genome assembly GCA_044373575.1 of Prosthecobacter sp. Classification (GTDB taxonomy): domain Bacteria; phylum Verrucomicrobiota; class Verrucomicrobiia; order Verrucomicrobiales; family Verrucomicrobiaceae; genus Prosthecobacter. The sequence goes on from JBILPY010000046.1 coordinate 10,290, forward strand.
GTCATCCGGCGTGCCCGGCTTGCCGACGCGACTGTGCGTGAAGACGCCATGGCAGCCATACAGCCAGCCGTCCGGGCCCCAGATGAAGGAGTTGAGCGTTTCGTGGGTGTCCTGGGTGCCCCAGCCGTCGAGGAGGGCGTAGGCGGTGAAGTTGAGGCCGGGGACCTGCGGGAAACTTTTGTCGGACAGGTCGGACTTGTCGGACGCGTCTGACGGATCGGCGCGGTCGTCGTGGTTCTTGTCTGGAATGAACATCAGATAAGGCGCGGCCCCCACCCAGACACCGCCGAAGCCGAGTTCGATGCCGCTGACGAGGTTCAGACCTTCGCAGAAGGTTTTCTTCGTCTCGAAGGTGCCGTCGCCGTCTTGGTCTTCGAGGATCTTGATGCGGTCCTGGCCTTTCCCGACTTCGCGGGGCTGTGGGTAGCTGTTGCCTTCCACGACCCAGATGCGGCCGCGTTCGTCGAAGGTGAAGGCCATCGGTTGCACGAGGTCGGGCTCAGCAGCGATGAGCTCGGCTTTGAAGCCGCCGGGGAGCTGCATGGACTCCAGCGCATCGGCGGGCGACTGGCCTTTGGCGTATTCGGCCTGCGGTTTGAGCGCGGGGCCGTAGAGCTTCTTCGGCGTGAGGTCGGCGGTGGTGTCCTTCCGCTCCTGCGTGAGGATGAAGACGCCCGCTTTGTTGCCGACGACGATGTCAGGCAGCGTGTCGCCATTCACATCGCCGACCTGCACATCGACGCCGACACCGCTTTCGGCATCGACGAGATGCGGGACGAAATCGACGCCGCCCTTGCCATCGCGCTTGGTTTGATACCAGTAGATGACACGGTGGCCGTGCTCATCGGGGTCGTGGCCGTTGTGCGCCCAGTAGCGCTTGCCGGTGACGATGTCTTTGATGCCGTCGCCATCAATGTCAGCGAGGAACGCGGCGTGTGGCTGGGAGAAGACGATGCCGTAGTCGTTGTCCTGCGGCTGCTCACTGGCGAGCATGACGCGGTTCCATGTCGGCTTATCTGGCGCGGGTTTATTCTGCAAATACACTGCCACGCCGTAGCGATGCGCGGCGAGGGCAGTGAAGACGTCGTTCGTGCCATTGCCATCGAAGTCATACGCGAACATCTGCGCGCCACCTCCGACGCCGGCGGCGAAGTTGTGTTGGATGAAGTGGGCCGTCTTCACGCCGCTTTTGGTGAAGCTGCCCGTGTTCTCCCACCAGCGCCGTGCCTCCAGCAGATCCATTTGGCCATCGCCATTCACATCGCCAACGCCGAGGCCGTGGGTGAACTTCGCGACCTTCATGTCATCGGTGGCATAGACGAAGGGCCATTTCTCCATGGGCTTCTCCCAGTTCGGGGCGAAGTAGCCGAACTTGCCGCCGGTGCTGCACACGATCTCCGGTTTGCCGTCGCCGGTGATGTCGGTGAAGACGGGCGATTCGTTGTCCACCACGTCGGCGACGATGTGCATGGGCCAGGGTTTGTCGTCGTGGGTGCCGGGGTTCAGATACAGCCGCGCTTCCTTGCCGGGGAAGCCGAGGATGAGGATGTCGTTGCGCTTGTCGGCATTGAAGTCGTGGACGTAGGCGAAGAAGTTGTCCGAGTAACCATTGATGCTGAAGATCTTCGGCTCGTAGTAGGCGTGTTTCTTTTCAAATGCCGGGCCTTCCCACCAGAAGGGGCCGGCGACGACATCGGGTTTGCCGTCGCCATTGATGTCGCCGATGGCGGCACCTTCGGAGTAGAAGTCGGCGTGGAGCTGCTGGCGCTTCCAGGTGATCTGGGTGGCGGCGTGCAGGCTGGAGGCCGCTAGGAGGGCGAAGAGGACCGTTTTCATGGTTGGGAGGAAACCAACGCTACCAGACTTGGGCACCATCGGACAAGGATTGGTTTGGATCAGACGCAGGCACAAAAAAGGCCGCCGGGCGATGAACCACGGCGGCCTCAGAATCGGGGAAGGGGATTACTTGGTGCCCTTGGCCTTGAGGTCGTTGTACATCTGGAAGCCCTGCTCAGGAGTCAGGCCTTCATGCACCACGCCGCGAACGGCCTGCATCATGCTGATCGGTGCATCGCTCTGGAAGATGTTGCGGCCCATGTCCACGCCGTTCGCGCCTTGCTGGATGGCGTTGTAGCACATGCTCAGCGCTTCGAGTTCCGGGAGCTTCTTGCCACCTGCGATCACGATCGGCACGGGGCAGCAGGAGGTCACGGTATCGAACTCGGTCTCGGTGTAGTAGCACTTCACGACGTTGGCACCGAGCTCCGCCATGATGCGGGTGGCGAGGCGGAAATACTGAGCATTACGTGCCATCGCACGGCCCACGGCGGTCACGCCCATCACGGCGATGCCATAGCGGGAAGCTGCATCGACCAGGTCGGTGAGGTTCTTGAGGCTTTGGCGCTCGTAAGCGCTGCCGATGAAGACCTGCACGGCGAGCACGCTGGCGTTCAAGCGGATGGCTTCTTCGATGTTAAGCGCGGTGCTTTCATTGGAGAGAGGCTCGAAACCGGGGCGGCCAAACTTGGCTTTCTTGCCGTCGATCTCGCCTTCCCATTCTTCGAAGGGACTCACCATCGAGGTGCCGCCGCTGGCACGCAGGGCGATGGCTTTCGTGGTGCTTGCTGGGATGACGCTACGCTGAATGCCACGTGTGAGCATGAGACAATCCGCGTAGGGCTCGAGTGGCATGATGGTCTGATCGACACGCTCCAGGCCGGAGGTCGGACCCTGAAAGTAGCCGTGATCGAAGGCGAGCATGACGGTGCGGCCATCTTTCGGATTGAATACCTTGCTGAGGCGATTTTTGAGACCCCAGTCATACTGGTGGCAGCCCTTGAGGAAGAAGCCCGGTGCTTCCTGAGGGATGCTGGTGAAGTATTCCTTTTCCTTCTTGTCTGCTGCGCTGGTGGAGATGTCGGCCATGGTAAGTGTGCGGTTTAGTTTGAGGGGGCCGCGACTTTGGGCGCGAATCGGCACGGTGCAAGCGTGGAAGCAACGGGGTGGAATTCGCTGAAAGGGCGGCTTTGTCACTCGGGTATCTCACTGCGGCATTGCAAACCCCCACGGGATTCGCTTTCTCTGCACTCTCACCATGAAAAAATACAACGTCGGCGTCATCGGATACGGCTGGGCTGCTACGGCCCACATCGAGGCTATCAATAAAACCAAGCAGGCCCAGGTCACGGCCATCTACTCGTCACGCCCGCTGGATGAGGCGGAGCTAAGCGCGAAGCATGGCGGCAAGATCAAGGCTTACCAGGACATCGACGCGATGCTGGCCGACCCGGACATCGACGTGGTGGACATCACCAGCTACCCCAGCCAGCACCGCAATCAGGCCGTGGCGGCCGCGAACGCGAAGAAGCACATCATTTTGGAAAAACCGATGGCGAACTCGCTCCAGGAAGTGCGCGAGATCGTGGCCGCTGCCAAGGCGAACGGCGTGAAGGGCTGTGTGTGCTTCGAGTGCCGCTACTCCGGCCAATTCCAGTCCACCAAGGCGATCATCGACGAAGGTTTGCTCGGCGAGGTACATTACGGCGAGGTGGACTACTACCACGGCATCGGCCCCTGGTATGGTCAGTTCCGCTGGAACATCGGCAAAAAAGACGGCGGCAGCGCTCTTCTCACCGCTGGCTGCCATGCTCTGGATGCTCTGCTCATGGTCATGCCAGGCGAGGTGGAGAGCGTCACCAGCTTCAGCACGAAGTCGAAGAGCGAGATCTTTGCCCCCTATGAATACGACACCACGAGCGTGACGCTGGTGAAGTTCAAAAACGGTGCCGTGGGCAAAACTGCCGCCGTGGTGGACTGCCTCCAGCCCTATTACTTCCACACGCACCTCGTTGGCAGTGAAGGCAGTCTTCTCGACAACAAGATCCACTCGAACAAGCTCAAGACGGACAAAAAAGCCTGGGGCCAGCTCTCCATGCACATGCTCGACAGTGGCGATGTGAGCGATCACCCCTACCAGACGCAGTTCCAGGCCTTCTTCGATGCGCTGGACGAGGGCAAAGACATGCCGCTGACCAGCTTCCAGGAGTCCCTGCGCAGCTTCGAGGTCATCTTTGCCTCCGACAAGAGCGCTGAACTCGGTGGCAAGCCGGTGGCGATCAGTGATCTGGGCTAATAGCTTCGTCTTTGAGACTTACGGGGGCACTGGTGCGATCTGCATCAGTGCCCTTTTTTATCGGCGGATCAGCCTTTGAAGATCACGAACTTCCGGCAGAGGAAGTTCACCAGCACGGAGGTGAAGATGAATCCGAGTTGGGAAACGGTGGAGGAGAACCCGAGTCCCTCCGCCAGCCAATGCACGACAAAGGCACCCGGGAAAAAGCCAATCGCGCTGATGATCCAGAAGAGGACCATCTCCATCCACTTGCTGTGCCTGCCTGGAGTGAAGACGAAGGCGATATTCAAGAAGTAGGCGACCACCGTCCCGAAAGGCCAGGCGATGGCGTTGTTGAGCACGAGGTTGTGACTGCGGAGTGTCTCGGAAATGACTTGGCCATCTACGAGCATCCCTTTTCCCGCAGGAAAAAGGGTGAGTGAGAGCGCGATCATGATGCCGTTGTGCGTCACCGCTGCCGCCACACCACACAGGCCGTATTTCACAAACTGG
>JBILPY010000398.1:0-4582 GCA_044373575.1 Prosthecobacter sp.
GAAGATGCGCCCGCTGGTGCGGTGCACGCCGGTGCTCTCGTGGCATTCTCCGGTGTCGCTCCAATCCAGGATAAAACCGCTGCCATCGGGGCCGGTGCTGATCTCGATGCCGCGGAACCAGGGGTCATCGCTGAGAAAGACATCGGGCTCGTGCTTGCCGACATAACCGCTGCCGTTGCGCTCCAGGCGCTCCACATTAGCGCGGCGACCGTGCATGTTGAGGGTGAAGAGTTTATTACGGTATTGGTTGGGCCATTGATCGCCCTGATAGATCATCATGCCGATGTGGGCGTGACCGCCTCCGAAGTTGTTGGCCTTGCCGTCGCGTGAGTCGCTCCATTTGCCGCTGCGGTCGTAGTGGTAGTGATCGGCGATGGTGTCCAGCTTCTCGTAGATTAGCGGATTCAGCGTGTTCGAGTCCATGAGATGAGCACCAGGCATGAGGTGCCAGAGATGGCCGGTGACGGTGTTGATGAAGAACAGCTCGCCGTTTTGATCCCAATCATGGCCCCACGGATTCGTGGTGCCATGGGTCAGCACCTCGACGATTTTCCGCTCGGGATGAAAGCGCCAGATGCCGCCCTTCATCGGGATGCGTTGATCGTCCGGCGTGCCAGGCACACCGAGCCTGCCGGGGCAGGAATGCCCGCAGCGACCGTAAAGCCAGCCGTCCGGCCCCCAGCGCAGGCCATTGGCGAAGTTGTGGTAGTTGTCCTTCGCCACCGTGAAGCCATCCAGCACCACCTCGGGTTCGCCATCCGGGATGTCATCGCCATTGCGATCCGGGATGAAGAGCACCTGCGGCGGGCACATGAGCCACACGCCGCCGCGCCCCACCTCCACACTGGTCAGCATCTGCACGTCCTCCGTGAAAACCTTCCGCGTCTCCGCCACGCCGTCCCAGTCCTTGTCCTCCAGGATGATCACCCGGTCCTTCAGCCCCAGATCGAAGCGCTTCTGCCGCTCCGCGTAAGTGTAGTTCTCCGCCACCCACATCCGCCCCTTGGCATCCCAGGCCATGGCGATGGGGTTCTGCACGTCCGGCTCGGCGGCAAAGAGTGTCGCCTTAAACCCCGGCGGCAGCTTCAGCATCTTCAAGGACTCCTGCGGCGTCGGCGGCCGGGCATCACCGGGGTCGGAATTGTAGAGGGCAGGGAAGTCCGCCCCCATCAGCGCAGCAGACGCCAGGGCAAAGAAAACGCAGGAGGTCGGAAGCAGGCGGCAAATCATGGTCAGTGACGCCATCCTGAAACTTCCACAGCCCTCCGGCAAGCTGGAGGTAACGTGGGATTCGATGAAACCAGAAATGCTACCCGGCTAAAAGCAGCCGGTTTGCTCGGAAGCTTCTGAGTCCTGCCATTTTTCGTCATCGGTCCGCGACATTCCAGCGTTGGTTCCCCCCCTTCAGGTGGAGATTGGCGCGGTGTGTCGTTCGAGCCCAAGCCCTCGGTTTGTAGGCATCCGAGGGAACTAAGCGGATCTTGTGCGTGATCGCCCCGCTGCGGAGTTGAAACTCCGCGCTCCACAGACTCTCTGATTTGCCGCTTAAAGCACACGGATCTGCGCCGGATCACTCCAGGCGCCTATCACGCCTCTCAGGCCCATCGTGCGCACGCGCACCCAGACCAGCGTGCCGGGCGTGAGACCGCTCAGCTCCGCGCGGCCTCTCTGAAAAAAGCCTGCCTGGTGCCAGTCCTCCTCATGATTTGGATCGCCCGTGTTGATCTGCACTTCGTTCACACTCTTTTCCTTCGCGGGTTTGTAGAGCGCTTTGATGACGCCGCTCAGCACCCCGTGGCTCAGGCGCAGATTCTGCGGCGCTGCGGGTGGAGAAGTATCCACCGGGCGGGCGGTGGAATAATGAGGAAAGCCACTCTTCTCCACGAGCATCGCATCCCCTCTGGCCACCGAATTCACGTAAAAGCCCAACCCGCGCAGCGCCCTCTCCAAAGCCTGGCGTGCCACCTGAAAGGCGATCACCTCCGCCTTGCCTCGACTGGCGCGCTCGGCCAAGCATTCGGCACAGGTGGCGATCAGCGTTTCCAGGGCCGCCATGCTCAGCGGCGGTGCCGGAAAGGTGGCCGCGTTCTCGCTCATTTTGACATGGATGATCCGGGCTGCAGTACAGAGTTCCGGGTCCAGATGACGGGTGAAGTCGATGGAGGCTTTGATTTTGCTCATGGTCGGAGAGGAAGGTAAAAACAGATCACACCTGACGAGATCGGAGACAGCCGCTGACTCCGACGCCCCCAACCCAGCGCGGAAGGCCCAAGGTTTCGGCCCATCAAGCCAAGCCACCGAAGCCAAGCCATCACACGAAGCCCAAAAACCGTAGCCGTTTGCGCCAAACACGGAATCGTTTGCGCCAAACACGGAACGGTTAGCACCGAATGCGGAACGGTTTGCGGCAAACACGGAACCGATAGCACTAAACACGGAACGGTTTGCACCAAATACGGAACGGTTTGCACTGAACGCGGAACGGTTTGCACCGAATGCGGAAGCCGACGCGGCATCCCTGCCACCGAATGGGTGGAACCGTTGTGGTTTTGACAGCGCGGCGTCATTTTTGAATAAAAGGAATTTCTCCTCCATTCTAGCATAAAGGGCAGATCACTCGTTAGCCAAAAGAATGAGGCGGTGCCTCATTTCTGCAGAGTGAATGGACACGGGCCGTGGCGCAGATCCTCTCGCCCAAGGGTGCAGATCGTGCCGTCCAAGATCTGGCTACAAACCCAAACAGGTTCTCATAGTATGCAGAAGCGCTTGATCATGGCGACTCGGCTAACCACGGAAGAACTCAGGGCCGTGGGCTTTCGTAGAAAATGTAGCTCGTGGAGTAGTCGCTGAACTCAAAGTACACGCGTTTTTCAGTGGCTGATTTTTCTCCGTCGAGATTCTCGTCGAGGATGCCATATCCAAAACGGTAGGGCCGCGCTGAGCTGCCGTCTGTCGCCACAGCGGTGGTAAGCTTGTCCACATGGATGAAGCGCTTCACCAGCTTCTCTCCGGCATAGATTTCGAGGATGCCATTGACTCCGGTCCAGTTTTGAATGGAGCGACCGATCTGATTTTGGCTTTCCTGAGTGCAGGCGGAAAGGCAAACGATGAGGCTAAGAAGCAGAAGAGGTTTCATGCGAGTGCATAGCCCACACTGCAACGGCTGCGAGTGGCATTTCGGGTCAGATTTGTAATCCTGGAGGTAGGAGAGGGTGAAGGATGCAAACGAGCGTCGAAATTGCGCAACTTCCCCTCATGATGTGCGTTCCAATGGCTCCCCTCGCCACGTCTACACGCATGTCTTTCGCCGCCTCTACCCTGCTACTCCCGTCTCCTGATGCCTCGTGGCGCCTGTGGAAACCGAGGGCTACCGGGCCTGGAGAGTCAGTCGAGACGCCATCCACCGTGCAGGCCAAGGGGAAGCCTCTCGTCGTGGGTCTGCCTGCCTCTGCCTGCCGCACGGTGGGCATGCTGCTGCCGAATACGGACCACGAGATGCTGGAGCAGATCATCATCACCCAGCTTGAGCGTCGGGGCTTGAAGCTCGTGGGTGGAGCTGAGCGGAATTTCCGCTGGCATCTGCTGACTCAGACGGCCTCCAGCGCGACGGTGAGTGTGGATGTGCTGGCAGATCCTTTTCCATCGGACTTGGCTCTGATGCAGGCCTCTGACTACACGGCGGCGCTGCGACTGGTGAGTCTGCCAGCCGGGCAGATCGTCGTCCTTGAGGAAAATGGATCCCAAGTGCTGGCAGCGGGCTATCAGGGGAAGCTTTACCACAGTCATATCTTTGCCCCGGCGGCCACGCTGAGTGCGGAGGAGTTGGCGCAGGAGATCGTGCTGGCGCGGATCTCTTTGGAGGCTGAGTTGGGCGAGGGGCTGTTCACTGGCATCAGTCTCATCGGCCAGTCCTGGGATCGCACGCAGATTGAGACCCTGCAGGATCTCACGGGCATGACGGTTCGCCCTCTGGCGCAGCTCCCGCCGAACTCGGATCTCGATACCCACTCCTGGCCGAGATTGCTCCCCGCTGTGGTCCGTGAGTCGCAGCAGAGCGCCGCACGCCGTGGGAAGCTTCTTCGCTTTGGCGTTCTCGGCGGGCTGCTCTTTGTGGCGCTGGCCTTCCTCGCCTTTGCCTACCTGCGCTTTCAGGAGACGCATGCTGCCCAGCTCCAGACGGCGGTGGATGAGACCACGGCGCCCGCTGCGCAGGTGCGCAAGACGGCGGATATGTGGAAGTCGCTCTCGCCCGCCATCGAGCCCAAGCTGTACCCGATGGTCTTGCTGTCCGAGATCACCAAGCTGATGCCGCCCAGTGGCATCGTGATCCGTCGTTTCCAGATCAAGGATAATACGATCGACCTGCAGGGCGAGGCGCGCGATGCGCAGACGGCGGTGCAGTTCATGGAGGATCTGCAAAAGCACTCTGTCCTCAGCCGCTACACGTGGTCTAAACCCAGCCCCAATGTGAAGGGCGGCACTGCTGAGTTCCGCACGCAAGGGAAGGCACAGTAGTTTTTTCAAATCTCCCCCGACTTCCCTGACCATGGCTGCCAAGCTCACCTCCCGCGAAAAAAACCTC
>JBILPY010000047.1:0-14867 GCA_044373575.1 Prosthecobacter sp.
CACGCGTGCGATGTAGTTACGTCCGATCCCTTCCACGCTGGTGAAATCACCCCCGAGCAGAATCTGGCCGTCCGCCTGCACCGCCACGCTATAGACGAGTTCATTCGCATCGGGACGGAAGCCCGCATCAAGCGTGCCACCGGTATCCACCCGCGCGATATGGTTGCGCACGGTTCCGCCAATGCTGGTGAAGTAGCCCCCTAGCAGAACCTTCCCGTCCGCCTGCACCGCTAAGCAATTAACGCCGCTATTTGCATCGGGATTGAAGCCCGCGTCCAGCGTGCCGGTGGCATCCACCCGCGCGATGCGGTTGCGTGCGGTTCCGCCCACGCTGGTGAACCAACCTCCTAGCACGATCTTACCATCCGCCTGCACCGCCACACAGATGACGGCATTGTTTGCATTGGGATTGAAGCCTATGTCGAGCGTGCCGTCGGCATTTAGCCGGGCGATGTTGTTGCGCGGCTGACCCAGCACGGAGCTAAAGCTGCCAGCGATGATAGTCTTCCCATCCGGCTGCACGGCGGTGGCCGCCACATAGCTGCCGATAACATTGGCATCAAGCGGATCCAGATCACCGGGGGCAGCGTAGGCAGGACTGGAACTGAAGGCGAGCAACACGACCAGCGAGACGGTGCGGAGGGTATGGCGGAGGAGTGTTTTCATGAGAGGGAGTCAAGGTGAAGTGAGAAATGATCAGGGCCATTTCAGGGCGGCCAGGATTTCGCCGGGCTTGCCCATGAGTTGCTGGAGCTGGGCTGCCGTTGGCATCAGCAGCTAGGGGAAGGTAGGCGGTGGCGAGCATGGCTGCTACAGACGTACGCTGGCAGGCGAGAGCCGTTCCAAGCCATGCTGAAGGATCGTGGACTGAGGCGGTTGAGTGTCGCTTTCATGGTTCTGTCGCTTTCATGGTTCCGAGTCCATTTTAGCCAGAACCAGTTCTCTTCAATTGCGGGTACTACGTTGCCTATCATAAGGGTTCACCGCATCTTGGCTTAATGGATTCCATTACAGACTCACGAGGATGAATGGCGGGTGGCGCTGAGGCGAATGAGCCACTTGTAAAACTTCCCATGCAAGACCCAAAAGAGATCATGAGGAAAACAGGAAGGCTCTTGCTTCATGCCTTGCGTATTCCACTCGACCGATTGGTTGGCTGGGGTTTTGCTCGCAGTTCGAATATTCCGCTTATCCGCTTATCTCTGCATCCTTGTCCTCATCCTGCTCTGACTGATCCCATAGGATCGGCTTTTTCCGCCGACGTTGCGGAAAGTACCCTCACGCACGGCGAGGACCACTGTATATTGCGCGTTCGCCACCCATAGGCTGGTCCCACCGAAGTCGATGACGAACTCGCGCGGCTGATGCGTGCGCTGCACGGCTGATCTCAGCGCGCCGCCGCTCGCCGATGGGCGATGAGCAGGAGCCCGTTCATGAGGACGGGCACGAAGGGCACGAAGAGTGACTTCAAAAGCGGAGGGCTCGGCGCGGTGCCATCAATGCCGAAGGGCACGAAGTCGATGTGCCGCACCTGCCAGGCGAAGGCGAACTCTGCCAGGGCGAGCACCAGTCCGGTGAGCGCGACGGCACTGCCGAGCTTATGTTTCTGCGGAGCAAAAAGATGGATGCCCGCCGCGATCAAGGCCAGTCCCGCTGCCAGGATGAAACAGGCGGCGGCGACGTAGAAGAGCGGGTGAGTGGTCTGCTCTGATGGCACCACGGCGAGCAAGAGGGGGAGCCTCATTTGGTCTCGATGAAGAACCCGGCGATGCCCCAGGCGATATCCTCGCGCGGCAGGATGCCATCGCCGCCGAGGTAGAAGCGGCTGGCGACGAGGTAGTTGTCTCGCTGGATGCCGCCTTTTTTCCCGCCGGAAAGTAGATCCGCGACGGCCATGCCGACCGTGCCAGCGATGCCCTCTTTCTTCCGCACATGCTCGCGGAAGTCGGCCTCGCTGGGGTTGGTGAGGGCGAGGACGACCGCGATGGCGGCGAGGAGAAAGAGGGGCGTTTTCATGGGAGATTAGCCAGCGATGGAGAAGACCTCACGGGCATCGGCGATGCTGCCGGTGAGGGCGGCGGCGGCGACCATGACGGGGCTCATGAGGACGGTGCGGCCGGTGGGGCTGCCCTGACGGCCTTTGAAGTTGCGGTTCGAGGACGAGGCGCAGAGCTGATCGCCGACGAGCTTGTCGGGGTTCATGGCGAGGCACATGGAGCAGCCTGCGTTGCGCCATTCGAAGCCGGCCTCGGTGAAGATTTGGTCGAGGCCTTCCTGACGGGCGATGACATCGACGACCTGGCTGCCGGGGACGACGATGGCTTTCACGCCAGCGGCGACTTTGCGGCCCTTGATGAACTTCGCCACTTCGCGGAAGTCGCTGATGCGGCCGTTGGTGCAGGAGCCGATGAAGGCGACGTCGATCTTCGTGCCTTTGATCGGAAGACCGGCTGGCAGCTTCATGTAGTCGAGCGCTTCCTGGATGGAGATGCGGCCCGGCTCCGTGGCGGCGCTTTCAGGGGTGGGGACGTTTTCGGTGACGGAGATAGCCTGGTCCGGGCTGGTGCCCCAGGTGACGGTCGGTGGCACGTCTTCGGCCTTGATGTTGACGATGTCGTCATAGACGGCGTCGGCATCGGAGGCGACGGAGCGCCATTGGGTCACAGTGGTCTCCCAGGCGGCGCCTTTCGGGGAGTAGTTGCGGCCTTTGAGATACTCGAAGGTCTTTTCATCCGGGTTCACGTACCCGCAGCGGGCACCGCCTTCGATGCTCATGTTGCAGACGGTCATGCGCTCTTCCATCGTAAAGCCGTCAAAGGTGCTGCCACCGTATTCGTAGGCGTAGCCGATGCCGCCATTGGCACCGAGCAGGCGGATGATGTGGAGGGCGACGTCCTTCGAATAGACTCCGGGGCGGAGCTGGCCGTCCACATTGATGCGGCGGACCTTCATGGGGCTCAGGGCCATGGTCTGCGTGGCCAGGATGTCGCGAACCTGGGTGGTGCCGATGCCGAAGGCGATGGCTCCGAAAGCGCCGTGCGTGGCGGTGTGGGAGTCACCACAGGCGATGGTGGTGCCGGGCTGGGTGATGCCCTGCTCAGGTCCGACGACGTGGACGATGCCCTGCTTGCCGCTGCTGAGGCTGAAGTAGGTGATGCCAAAGTCCTTGGCGTTCTTGTTCAGCTCCTGGATCATGGCTTCCGCCAAAGGATCGGCGAAGGGGGAGACCTGGCTGTCGGTCGGCACGATGTGATCGACGGTGGCAAAGGTGCGGTGCGGGTAGGCCACCTTCAGATTAAGGTCGCGCAGCATGCCGAAGGCCTGCGGGCTGGTCACTTCATGCACGAGATGGGTATCAATGAGAAGCTGTGTCTGTCCGTTCGACAGTTTTCCGACGGCGTGTGATTCCCAAACTTTAGCGAAGAGTGTCTTTCCCATGATGTGTGCTTTTGGAGGTGGAGGGCGAGCCTAGCACGCCAAACCAGCCGTGCAAATCACGGGGTGAATTTCTCTCAATCGCCGCTTCTCGTCACGCCCCGGCCTTTGTCAGCCGCTTCTTCAGCTTCTTCAGCAGCTCGGGGTTCCCCTCCAGCTCCTCCATCAGCAGCGTGAGCACCTCCAGCGTTTGACGGCTCATGTGGTGCTCCATGCCTTCCACGTCTTCATGGACGGTCTTCGGATCCAGGCCGAAGCCGGAAAGCAGACGGGTGAGCACTTCATGCCGCCGGGCGATCTCCTGGCCGATCTTTTTGCCGGCGTCCGTCATCACCACGCCACGGTAGCGCTCATAGATGACGTAGCCCTCGGCATCCAGCCGCTGGATCATGTTCGTCACGCTGGCCTGGGAGATGTCCAGGTTCTTCGCGATGTCCACCACGCGGGCGTAGCCCTTCCCCTCGATCAGATTGTGGATCTGTTCGAGGTAGTCTTCGATCGCGGGCGAATGAACGTGCGCGGTGGTTTCCTGGCGCTTGGCGGGTGGCATGGGCGGCCAAGGAGTAGCGAGATGGGCGCAGCGGAAAAGCAGAAGTTCTCGGGCGGGGGCAGGGAAGTTAGCCCAGGCTAAAACTAGCACTTGCGCGATCGAGTCGAGCCGCCAGTCTTAGTCCAGCCTAAAATTGCCGTGCGAACCAAGCTTTCCTTCCTCAGCCTGCTCATCGCGTTTTCACCGCTCACCGCCCTCGAGCCCGCCCCACGCGGGATGAGCACGGATCGCCCGGACACCACGGAGTCGCCCTATTCCGTCCCGGCGGGCATGTTGCAGATCGAGGCCAGCTTCTTCGACTACAGCCGGGATGCAAACCAAGGCATTGGTTCCGCCGACCAGTGGATCTACGGGCAGGTCAATTTCAAGATGGGCATCACCCATGACTCGGATCTCCAGGTCATCGTGAACAGCCACGCCATCGCTGGGGAATCTGAGCGTGGCGACAGCACCCGCACGACGGGTTTCGGAGACATCACCGTGCGCTACAAACAGAACCTCTGGGGCAACGACAGCGGCACCACGGCCTTTGCTTTGATGCCCTATGTGACCATCCCCACGCATACCGGCGTGAGTGATGAAGCCTGGGCGGGTGGTCTCATCATGCCACTCGTGGTCTCGCTTTCGGATCGTATTTCGCTCGGCCTCATGGGCGAGGTGGACCTCGTCCCCGATGCGGAAACCAACGGCTACGACCTCGAATGGCTGCACTCCGCCACGCTCGGCATCTCATTGACCGAGAAGCTCGGCATGTATCTCGAACTCGTCGGCATCGCCGGGCAGGATGCCGACTATCAGGCGCTATTCGATACGGGTGTCACCTTTGCTGTGACTGAAAGCCTCGTTCTCGATGCCGGCGTGCGACTTGGCATGAACCGCGCTGCGCCTGACTTTGGCGTCTTCACCGGCATGAGCATCCGTTTTTAAACCATCACCCCCATGCTGATCCGACTCCTCCCCGTCCTTCTTGTCCTTTCCGTCCTACCGGCCTGCAAGAGAGAAGCAGCCCCGACCGATGGCAAAAAGCGCATCCTCACCACCTTCACCATCATCCAGGACATCGCGCAAAACGTGGCCGGTGACGCTGCGGTGGTGGAGTCCATCACGAAGCCTGGTGCGGAGATCCACGACTACGAGCCCACGCCGCAGGACCTCGTGAAGGCGCAGGATGCCGACCTCGTACTGTGGAACGGCCTCGGCCTGGAACGCTGGTTTGAAAAATTCCTCCAGCAGGTCCGCGACGTGCCCGCCGCCGTGATCAGCGATGGCGTCCAGCCCATGAGCATCGGCGAAGGCCCCTACAACGGGAAGCCGAACCCCCACGCCTGGATGTCGCCCGCCAATGCCATTCGTTATGTTGAAAACATCCGCGCCGCACTTGTGAAGCTCGATCCGAAAAACGAAGCCATCTACACCGCCAATGCCGCCGCTTACACCGAGAAGCTGAAGGCCGTGGATGCGCCCGTCCGCCAGAAGCTGGAGACCATTCTTGCCGCGCAAAGGTGGCTTGTGAGCTGCGAAGGTGCCTTTTCCTACCTCGCCCGAGACTACGGCATGAAGGAACTCTACCTCTGGCCGGTGAACGCCGACCAGGAAGGCACGCCGCAGCAGGTGCAGAAAGTCGTCGATACCGTCCGCGCCAGCCAGATCCCCGTCGTCTTCAGCGAAAGCACCATCAGTGACAAAGCCATGCAGCAAGTCGCCAAGGAAACAGGAGCCAAATTCGGCGGCGTGCTCTATGTGGACTCGCTGACCGAAGCCACCGGCCCGGCACCGACGTATCTGAAGCTGCTCGAAACCAACGCCGACACCATCGTGAAGGCGTTCACCGGAAAATGACCCACCCTCTCTCCATCGAAGTCTCCAACGTCACCGTCGCGTATCCGAACGGGCACATCGCGCTGAGCGATGCCACGTTCACCCTGCGACAGGGAACCATCGCCGCCCTCGTGGGCGTGAACGGCAGCGGCAAGAGCACGCTCTTCAAAGCCATCATGGGCTTCGTGAAGCCTGTCAGTGGCAGTGTAATACTCGCAGGCAAGACGGTGGAAGAGTCGAGGAAGAGCAAGCTCGTGGCCTATGTGCCGCAGAGCGAGGAAGTCGATTGGACCTTCCCCGTCAGCGTGTGGGATGTCGTCATGATGGGCCGCTATGGGCACATGAACTTCCTCCGCATCGCCAGTGCCGAGGACAAGCGGATGGTGAACGAGAGCCTCGCCCGAGTCGGCATGACCGAGTTCAAAGACCGCCAGATCGGCGAACTCTCCGGCGGGCAAAAGAAGCGCGTCTTCCTGGCCCGAGCCCTGGCGCAAAACGGCCAGATCATCCTGCTCGATGAGCCTTTCACCGGTGTCGATGTCACGACGGAAGAAGCCATCATCGAGCTGCTTCGCGCCTTGCGTGACGAAGGCCGCATCATCCTCGTCTCCACGCACAATCTCGGCAGCGTGCCCGAATTCTGCGACCACGTCGTGCTCGTGAACCGCACCGTGCTCGCCGCCGGGCCGCTGGAAGAAGTCTTCACTGAAGACAACCTCGCCCGGGCCTTCGGTGGCGTGCTGCGCCAGTTCCATTTCGAAAGCAGCACCATCCAGGATCACGATGGCAAAACTGTGAAGCTGCTCACCGATGATGAGCGTCCGCTCGTCTTCGGCAAAGGAGGACATCTCGAATACAAGGACCGGCAGGGAAGAGAGAAGCTGGTCGAGCAACGGAAAGAGGAGGTGGGGGAGTGAATGACCTGCTGACTCCTTTCGATTACGACTACATGATCAAAGCCATCCTCGTGAGCGGCTTGATCGGTGGGGTGTGTGCCTTCCTTTCGTGCTTCATCACGCTGAAGGGCTGGTCGCTCATGGGCGATGCCTTGTCTCATGCGGTGGTGCCGGGGGTTTCGCTGGCATGGTTGCTCGGGCTGCCGTTCTCGGTGGGGGCGTTCATTGCGGGGATTCTGGCGGCGGTGACGATGGGTTGGATCAAGAAGAAGTCAGGACTGCGTGAGGATGCGGTGATCGGCGTCGTGTTCACCAGTTGGTTCGCGCTTGGACTGCTGTTACTGTCGTTATATCCG
Source organism: Prosthecobacter sp. (assembly GCA_044373575.1). GTDB lineage: Bacteria > Verrucomicrobiota > Verrucomicrobiia > Verrucomicrobiales > Verrucomicrobiaceae > Prosthecobacter. The sequence goes on from JBILPY010000047.1 coordinate 7,056, forward strand.
AGCAATCTGAACCTCAAGACCATCATCTTCGGTAACATCCTCGCCATCTCTGATCCCGACATCCTTCAGGTGCTCATCATCGCGGGTATCTCCATCCTCGTGCTGGCGATGAAGTGGCGCGACCTGCTGCTCTACTGCTTCGATGAAGCTCATGCTCGGGCGCTCGGCATGAACACGAGCTTCCTGCATTTCCTGCTGCTCTCACTACTTGCGGCGACAGCAGTGGCAGCGCTGCAAACGGTCGGGGCTTGTCTCGTCGTCGCGATGCTGGTCACGCCGGGAGCCACGGCGTATCTGCTGACGGATCGTTTCGGCAAGATGCTCGTCATCGCCACCATCACGGGCGCGTTGTGCGGCGTCATCGGCGCGTATGCCAGCTACTTCATCAATGGCAGCACGGGCGGGTGCATCGTCGTGCTGCAAACGCTCGTCTTCCTCGCCGCTCTTGTCTTTGCGCCGAAGCACGGCCTTCTTGCCACGCGTCGGCTTCGTCGTCTTGCCTCACTTCCCGCATGAGCTGGCTCGCCCCACTGCAATACCCCTTCATGGTCGAGGCGCTGATGATCAGTGCGCTTGTGGGGAGTGTGTGCGCCGTGCTCTCCTGCTACCTCGTGCTGAAAGGCTGGTCGCTCATGGGCGATGCCATCTCTCACGCCGTATTGCCGGGCATCGTCATCGCCTACATGCTCGGACTGCCTCTGGCCATCGGTGCCTTTGCCGCCGGGCTGCTCTGCGCCACGGCCACGGGCTGGATCAAAGCCAGTACGCGCATCAAAGAAGACACCGTCATGGGCATCGTCTTCACCGGCATGTTCGCCTTTGGGCTCGTGCTCTTCACGAAGGTGCAGACCGATGCCCATCTAAACCACATCCTGTTCGGCAACATCCTCGGCATCGAGCGTGACGACCTCGTGCAAACCGTCGTCGCCGGTGTCATCACACTCGTCGTCATCCTCGCCATGAGGAAAGACCTCATGCTCTTCTGTTTTGATCCCGCTCATGCCCGTGCCATCGGGCTGAACACCACGCTGCTGCACTACGTCCTGCTCTCGCTGCTCTCCGGCACCATCGTCGCCTCCATGCAGGCCGTGGGGATCATCCTTGTCGTGGCCATGCTCGTCACACCCGGCTGCACGGCGCGACTGCTCACCGATCGCTTTGACCGCATGTTACTCATCGCCACCGCCTCATCCGTGCTCGCGAGCTGCCTCGGCGTCTATGTCAGCTTCTTCCTCAACGCCGCCACGGGAGCCTGCATCGTGCTCGCGCAGGCGGCCATGTTTGCCGGAGCGTTGGTTTGGAAAAACACACGCCTTGCAATGGCGTAGGCGACTTCACTTCACAGGTCCCAGCTCCGTTGGAGCGATCTCCATAGGCTTCGGCTGATCGGGGATGCGCTGCATCATCGGGATCTTCAGACGTTCTTCGAGCTTCTTGAGCGTGTCGAGCAGGCTGGGCGTCCGCTGGCTTTTCTTCTCGTAGGATGAGCGCAGGTAATCATACGCCTTCTTCCATAGCTGGGGATCTGCCGTCTCGGCGTATTGATACGCGGCGAAGCGGACGTAGCGGTTGTTTTTGGTGATGCGATAGACCTGTAGATAAGCTTCTGCCGCCAGTCTCGGCTCGTGGGAGCGGCGCTCATAAATCTCCGCGAGCGAATGCCACAATCGTGCGTCATCGGGTAGGTAGCGCAGACCCTCCTTCAGGATGGCGATGCCGCGTTTCACATGCTCCTCGGAGAGTTTGCCGCGCACGAAGGGCTCGGTTTTTTCGTCCTGGAGGTAATACGAAGCCGCGTTGTAGGCCATGTGCCAGGAAGCTTCGTCCCAGTAGTTGGTGTAGCGTGGCTGAAGGCTGGTGGTGAGTTGGAAAAGGCTGTCCACCTTGCCCCAGTTCACGTTCTCCCATGCCTGGTTGGCCTGAAGATAAGTGATCGTCGCGACGAGTGACCTCAGGCCGCCGAGCGAGGCCGCAAATCCCATCTGGCTGAGATTCTCCCGCAGTCCGAGACTGAGCGGTGTGCTGAGCAATCCGGCTGCCCGGAAGCGCTGCGTGGTGTCTTCCTCCAGCGGCAGCTTCACAGCGCCGAGGAGGAGCAGCACGGCCAAGGCCTGGAGGTGGCGCTTCATCAGAGTTCCTTTTCCACAAACAGCAGATGCGAGACGACCGAGTAACCCACGACATACGCCGTGGCGATGCCCGCCATGAGGCCAAACGAAGGCAGCGTCACCAGCTCGCCATTGATGACGTTATCGACAATGTCGAAGACGCCCATGTCGGGCGTCACAACCGCCAGAAGGCCGGAGAAAAGCTTTTTGATCAGGCCGGCCTGCCCGGTGAGAAAATACTCGCGGATCAGTCCCTGCCCGTGTCCGGCGATGGTGATGAGGAAGGAGATCACGATGGTAAAAAGCGTGCTGCTGGCGAAGCAGGAGATCATCAATGTCAGAGCCGTGATGACAGCGGCTTTGAGGAAGATGGCCACGACTCCGAGGTGAAGATTCCAGGTCAGCCCTTGCTTCCCGACGATGGCTTTGATCTGAGTGATGGCTTCCGGTGTGGCAGTGCCCTCCTGCTGGAGCGCGGCGACGGACTGCGCGAGCACGAGGCTTTCCCGCAGCCAAAGCACAATGCTGAAGGCAATGTCCATCAGCACCAGTCCAGTGCCGATGAGGATGAGCACGCCGAACAATTTTCCGAGCAGATACTCGAAGCGCGGCACGGGTTTTGACAAGATAGTGTAGAGAGTGCGGTCCTCCAGATCACGTGGCAGCAAAAGCGCCGTGGCACAGATGGCGATGACCATGCTGAAGAGCTGCAGAGCACCGAAGGAGACGTCCTTCAGCAGCTTGAGTTGCTGCTCGGGATTCATCACGGGAAAGGCAAATCCCGCCGCCACGACGATCACGCAGAAGACCAGGAGGAAGGCCATGATCTTCATCCGCAGGAGCTGTGTCACCGTGGCGGTGGCCAGGGTCCAGATGCGTGGGATGGAGAAGGGAAGTGACATGGCTGGTTGATTACTTGTCCGCCACCTCGAGGAAGAGTTTTTCCAGCGTCGTGCGCGGATGACCGGTACGGACGAGCTTCGCGCCTTGGCCTTTGGATTCCACCAGCGCGCGGATCTCGGCGAGCAATTCGGGCGAGGCATCGGAAAGCACGAGTTCGGTTTCGTTCTCGACGGCGATGAGGTCATCGAGCCGGCCTTCACGCACCATTTTTCCGTGACCCATGATGCCCACGCGGTCGCAGACCTCTTGCATCTGCTCCAGCAGGTGACTGGTGACCAGGACGGTGATGCCCTGCTCCTTGAAGCCCAGAATGAGATCACGAATCTTCCGCGAGCCCGAGGGATCGACGCCTGCGGTGGGTTCGTCCAGCACCACGAGACGGGGGCGATGCAGCAGCGCCTGGGCTAGGCCGAGTCTCTGAAGCATTCCTTTTGAGTAGCCGGATACGCGCCGATCCGCCGCGTCTTCGAGGCCGGTGATGGCGAGCATCTCCCTGGCGCGATCTTTGAGCTCAGCACCCTTCATACTGCACAGCCGACCATAAAACAGGAGAGTCTCCAGGCCGTTGAGGTGCTTGTAAAAATAGGGGTTCTCGGGGAGGAAGCCGACATTGCGCCGACTTTCCACTTCGGTGCTTGGTTTGCCAAAGACGGAGGTGCGCCCGCTGGTCGGTGTCACCAGGCCGAGAATGGCTTTCATCGTCGTGGACTTGCCGCAGCCGTTGGGTCCGATGAGCCCATAGACTTCGCCATCATTCACCGTCAGCGAGAGATCACGCACGGCGGTGAAGGGCGCCTGCCCAAGACCTGCCTTGAAAACCTTGGTCAGGTTTTCCACGGTCACGGCGGGGATGGATGAGGCGGGGGCGGACATCGGAGGGTGAATGAAAGGGATACACGCCCTTCGTGTCAATCCACCGTGTGTTCTGAAATCAGATTTTCAGATAACCTACTACCTTTTCAGCTTCCGTTTCAGGCGCATCCAGGTGGGGACATCGAGATCTTCGCCACCATCGGCGAGGACGGGTTCGGTCTTCTGGAAGCGACCACGATCTTCTTCGCTGCCAAAGCGGAAGGCGATCTGAGCTTCCTCTTCACTGGTCTTGCCATTGCTGCGGGTAGTGGGGATGAGCGGGGCTTCTTCGATGACTGGACTTGGATTGCGAGCGACCACGGAGGCAAGGGTGGTGCTCGAAGCGGCCGGGCGGACGACGGTTTGGCGGATGAAGTCCTCGATGCGTGGGCGGGCAGGCTTCACGGGCTCGGGTTCTGGCTCAGGGAGACTGGCGGCGGCGGGCTCCTCAATGATGATTTCGTCGGGGATTTGTTCTTCGATGGCAGCGGGTGCTTCTTCGGCGTCCTCTTGCTCAATGATCACCTTTAGTTCTGTCTCGGGTTCGACAGTGAGTGAGGTCGGCACTGTGGACGCGGTGATCTCTTCTGTACGGAAAAGCAGATCCATGTCCTGTGTCAAAGGCGCGCTTTTGACCGATTCATTCCTGGCGGGTTTCGGCGAGGCTGCCTTGGGGGCGGGGGTGACCGCCTCCATGATGGAGGGCATGGAACGCTCTTTGTGAGGCATCATTTCCACCGGCGGTGCGGCGGCGGCCAAGGTGTTGAGCTGGGCGAGACCGAGGGAGCTAAGCAATGTGACGCAGACGGAGTCGCCGAGCTTCGCATCGACAGCGACGCCAAAGAGGATGTGCGTTTGATCTGGCACGTTTTTGCCGAGCTGCTTCATGACGGCATCGACTTCGAGGAGCGTGAGAGATTCCCCACCTGCGATGTGGACGAGGAGGGTCTTCGTCTGATGCAGGAGGCGGCCCTGGTCGATGAGCGGAGACTTGAGTGCGCGCTTGAGAGCCTCAGTGCCGCGATTCTGGCCGCGAGCTTCGCCGAAGCCGAAGAGGCAGCGCCCATTCGAGGTGCTGAGGGCGGCGGTGAGGTCATCCAGGCCTAGTTTGACGAGTCCAGGCGTGGTGAGAATCGTGGAAACGGCACGCAGGGACTGGGCGATGAGCTGGTCGGCCTGGGTAAAGGCTTTCTGGATTCCGTCCTTGGGCAGGGTGAGCTCGCCCATGCGGTTGTTTTCAAAAAGGATCAGCGCATCGGCCCGCTTCTGGAGCTGGGAAAGCGACTGCTCGGCCTGTTGAATGCGGCGCTTGCCTTCAAAAGTGAAAGGCATGGTGGCGGTGAGGAAAACGAGCGCCCCGGTGCCCTTGGCAATCTCGGCGATGACGGGTGCGGCTCCAGAGCCTGTTCCGCCTCCGAGGCCGGTGCAGATGAAGACGATGTCATGACCTTCCACGGCTTCACGGATTTGCTCACGGGAGAAAAGGGCGGCTTCACGCCCGAGATCGGGATCACCGCCAGCACCGATGCCGCGCATGAGCTCGATACCGAGCTGCACTTTGTTCGGGGTCATGGTGTGGTTCAGCACGCGGATGTCCGTGTGCATGGAGACGAGCTTTGCATCCACGGTGCGGTCCAGCGTGATGCGGTCCAGCACGTTTCCGCCCGCGCCGCCGACACCGACAATGCAGGTTTTCAGCGAGCCTGGCTCGATGGTTTCTTTGAGGGCTTGGCGATCGTATTCAACCATGGCGGTGTGGTAGTGGAGGGTGGGAGACGGCGCTAACGATGAATGAAGAAGGCGCTTCAGGAGACGACGGACAGGAGGTCGGCCATTTTTCGCCCCAACTTGCGCAGCGGGGACATGAACGGCTTCTCTTGATCGAGGATCTGGGCATAGCGAATGAGGCCGATGGGGGCGGAGAACTGGGGTTTCTCGAAGGTGGCTGTGACACCACTCACGGGAGCCGAGCCGGCGCGCGTCACCTTCCTTTCAAACACATCTTGTGCCACGACGTCAATCCCTTTTAGCAGACTGGTGCCTCCGGTAAGGTAAATACCTGCAGCGAGCTGGCCGATGTGGCCCTCGCAGCGTGTTTTCACCTGTTCCATGATCTCGCGGGTGCGCAGATAGATGACTTCATTAAGGAAAGAGCGCTCGACCTCGGCGATCATGAAGCCGTTATCGTCCTCCACGCGGACGATGTCGTCAGGCGTGAGATCTTCGAAGATGCAGGAGCCTTCCGTGACTTTCAGTTCCTCCGCACGTCGGTCGGGGATCTGCACCGCCATGGCGATGTCCTGCGTGATGTGATCACCGCCGAGCGGCACGCACCCGGACGCGGCGATCATGCCGTCTTCATACAAAACATAGTCGGCAGTGCCTCCGCCGATGTCGATCATGAGGGCACCCTGGGCTTTAGCTTCCCGGTTGAGCACGACCTGCGCGGCGGCGATGCCTGTGAAGACCACGTCTTCGACTTCCAGCGGCACTTCGCGGACGCATTTGACGGCGTTTTGGATGCGGCCACGCACGCCGTGAATGATGTGATAATCCGCTTCCAACACGCGTCCTTCCCTTCCGATGGGGTGTCGCACGCCTTCCATGCCATCGACGATGTACTGCCGGGTGATGCTGTGCAGAAAGACGTTGTCCTGGGGAATCTCGATGTTGCGGGCGATCTCCTTCGCCTCTTCGACATCATCTTCGGTGATCTCGGCCTGATCCTCTGTCAGACGCCACGCGCCGCGGCTGTTCACGCATTTGATGTGACCGCCGGTCACGCCGAGGAAGACCGTACGGATCATCACATCGCTCGGCTCCTCGGCACGTACGAGGGCATCATTGAGGACGGTCTGGACCTTCTGGAAATCCACGATTTCGCCTTTGCGCACACCGCGCGATGGGGCGGTGCCGACACCGAGGATCTTGATGGTGCCGTCGCGTTTGGCCTCGCCGACGACGACGCAGATCTTGCTCGTGCCGATCTCGAGTCCTGCGTAGATAGTGCTCTTTGCCATGGGATTAACGAACGGAAGTGGAGGTTGCAGGTGTCACGGAGGCAGTCATGGGATCCTGCAATCCCTGGAGATTGGGTGGCTCGCGAAAGGTGATGGGCATGTTCTTGCGCACGAGCAGATTCAGCGTGTCGATCTTCCACTCCCGGTGCCGGGCTTCGAGCCAGATGCGGTCGAGCCGCGCGAGCTGCTCGCCCAGATCATCGGTGCCAAAGAGGATGCGTGAGTTGTCCGCCAACAAAGCGGCTTGGGACCAGGGCTTTTCGATGTGGATCACCCGGACTTCCGGTGCGCCCTGCTCACTGCGCTGCTGGAGTTCCTTCAGTAAAGAGAGGGCGGATTTCACCGGCAGGTCCGAGATGGCCGCGCCGGGATGATTTTGCACCAGCGCCTCATAGCGAATGGAGGGTAGGGCGGCGTAGGCATCCGTCACGACTTCACAGGGGAAGGTGACGCCCTCCGCGTCGATGAAGTGGCCCGTGTCCGGCTGTCGCGCGATCATGCCGAGCTTCGGGCATTCGATCCAAGCCAAGGGCTGCCGCTGCTTCACCTCCAGAGTCAGACGGCCCTCGTAGTCACGGGTGATCTTCACGCTGCGCACCTGGGGCAGGGTCATGATGCGGCCTTGGATCTCCCGCATGTTCACTGTCAGCAGGTTCATGCCGTGGGTCAGGGCGCTGGTGCGCACGATTTTCTGCGCTGTCACCGGGCCTTCAGTCCTCACCACGACCTGCTTCAGGCTGAACTGCGGATTTTTGAGGAAAGCCTCACGCACCGTGATCTTCAGCAGCGTACCCAGGCAGATGAGAATGATCAGGCCCATCGCCCACTTGAAGCCCCGTCGCTTGAACGCAGCGCGTTCCATGTCCCGGATCTTCGGGGAATCGACATTCAGATTCACATCGAGCGTCATGCCGCCCACTTTGCGCGGC
>JBILPY010000399.1:0-4561 GCA_044373575.1 Prosthecobacter sp.
GCGGCTCCACCGGTGAGGAAAGCAGCATCATGCGCCAGGAACTGCAGTTTGGGGAAGGTCAGAAGTGGGGCCTGCATCTCGGCGCCAGCCTCAAATACTTCGGCGACGTGCATGACCCAAAGCTGGGAGATCAACCACGCACCGGCTATGATGAATGGGCCTACGATGTCCGCTTTGATCTGGCGCTTGATCCGAACTGGACCTTCACCGCCGTGCATCAGCAACTCCGCCAGAACGATGTTTGGCGCACGCACGCCAGCATTTATGGCATCTCCTATGAAGGCACGTCTGTCGGCACCGACCTGAAGCGCTCGTTTGATCAGGAGCGCTCCCTCTCCTACATCCGCCTCGCGGGCAAAGATCTGGATGGCATCATCGACAGCGCCTCCCTCACCGTCTCACTCCAGTCGATGAACGAGTATGAGCACCGCATCCGCCGCCCTGCCGACAATCGCGTGGACTTCCTCCAGACCGAACTTTGGACGCTCGGCATCGACCTCCAGTTCCAGAGCCAGTCCCCGCTCGGCCGCCTCACCTATGGCGTGGATTACAATCGTGACTGGGTCAGCAGCGGCAGCCAGCGTTACCGTCTGAACGGCACCCTGCACTCCCATGGCATCCAGGGCCCCGTGGGTGATGACGCCGCCTATCATCTGCTCGGCGCTTACTTGATGGATGAGATCGATCTCGGCGACCGCTGGCATCTTTTCCTCGGCGGTCGCTACACCTACGCTAGCGCCGATGTGGGCCGCTTTGACAATCGCGACACCGCGAAGCGCTACGATGGACTGAATCATGACTGGCATGACTTCTCCGCCAGCGGCCGCGTCATGTTCGATCTCGATGAGAAAGATCACTTCCGCCTCTTTGCCGGCATCGCCGAGGGCTTCCGCTCGCCGAATCTCTCCGACCTCTCGCGTCTCGATATTGCCCGCTCGGGTGAGCTGGAACTGCCGTCACCGAACCTCGATCCCGAGGAGTATGTGAACTTCGAGGTCGGCCTGAAAGCAGATACCGACCACTTCAGCGGCAGCCTCAGCTACTTCTACACAAAGATCGACAACATGATCATCCGCCGCGCCACGAGCGAGTTCATCGGTGCAAACCGCGTGGTGCTGAAAAGCAACGGTGGCGACGGCTACATGCAGGGCGTCGAGCTTTCGGGCGAGTATCGCTTCAATCCAAGCTGGGCCGTCTTCGGCCATGTCACCTGGACGGAAGGCCGAGTGGATCAGTTCCAGGGGAACTCCCGCCAGCTCGGCATCGAGCCCATCAGCCGCGTCGTGCCACTCATGTGGCGGGCCGGTGTCCGCTGGCAGACCGTGGACCGCCGTCTGTGGTCCGAGTTCATCGCCCTCGGCCAGTCCGACTACGACCGCCTCAACGACTCCGACCTGCGTGACACCCAGCGCATCCCCTCCAATGGCAACCCAGGCTTCTGCATCCTCACCTTGCGCGGCGGCTATGAGATTACCAAGAACTTCGGTGTGAACGTCGCCCTCGAAAACCTCACCAACCGCCAGTACCGCTACCCAGGCTCCGGCTCGAACGAACCCGGCTTCAACGCCGTGCTCGGCGCGACGGTGAAATGGTGAGAGGCTGGGATCTGGTTTCAGTCGTCATTGTTGATCAAGGCAGATGACTGAATGGGTGGTGTTGTGGCTGCTTTAATCGTTTTCTGGACGCTGTTAATCCGGCTCTGTGAATTTCATGCTTATGGAATTCCGTGGCCCTTCGCAGCAGTCCAGAGGGCATACCAGTCTTCGCGTTCGAGTTTGATGTCGGCGGATTTGGCGGTGGCGATGAGGCGGTCGAGTTTGTTCGTGCCGATGATGGGCATGGGCTGGCTCGGATGTGCCATGATCCAAGCGTAGGCGAGCTGATCGACCGTCGCGTTGCCATACTTGGCGCTGAGTTCGGCGCACTTGGCATGGATGCGGGCGGCGGCGGGATCGGTCTTGTCCATGAGCACGCCTTTGCCGAGCGGGGACCAGGCCATGGGCTTGATGCCGAGGCGCTGGCATTGGTCGCCGGTGCCGTCATAGATCGGGTCCATGTGAAGGAGGCTGAATTCGATTTGGTTGGTGACGAGCGGCTGATCCATGCGCGAGTTCAGCAGCTCAAATTGATGCACATTGTAGTTCGAGACACCGGCGGCGCGGATTTTACCGTCTTTGAGGAGTTTGTTCAGGCCAGCAGCGGTTTCATCGGCGCTGGTGAGCCAGTCGGGGCGGTGCACGAGCAGGAGGTCGATGTGGTCGATGCCCATGAGACGGAGACTTTTCTCCGTGCTCTTCACGAGGCGGGCGGCGTCGGCATTGTAGAAGGCAGTTTTGCGGTCGGGATGGAAGTCGCAGGGGACGTAAATGCCGCACTTGGTGACGATCTCCAGCTTGTCGCGCAGGCCGGGCTCTTTCTTCAAGGTCTGACCGATGAATTCCTCGACCTTGTAGAGGCCGTAGATCTCAGCGGTGTCGAGAGTGGTGATGCCGAGTTCGAGGCATTTGTGGAAGCGCTTCAGGAGGTCATCCGAGTTCGCTGTTTCGGCATCATCCAGGATGCGCCAGGTGCCGTAGATGAGCTTGGAAAACGAAGGGCCTTTTGGCGCGATAGAGAGACGTGGGATCATGGTCGGAATGGAGCTTGGGTGTTTAGCCTCTGTGGTGCTGGGGCGGAATCAAAAACTGATCAATGAACTCATTTTGCCAGCAAAAAACCCGCTGGCGGCTAGCTCAGCGGGTTCTTTGAAAATTGGAGATCGAGAGGGAGATGAAACCTTCCTCGCGGATGACAGATTAAGCCTTCTTGGTCAGAGCGCCGACCTTGAGGGCGAGGCGGCTCTTAAGGCGGCTGGAGGTGTTCTTGTGGAGCACCTTGGTCTTGGCGGCTTTGTCAGCGGCGGAGGCCAGTTCATTCAGGCTGGAGCTGGCGGCTGCGGCATCGCCTTTTTCGACGGCGGTCAGGACTTTCTTGCGCAGCGTGCGGATGCGGCTTTTCACCGTCTGGTTGCGTGCGGTGCGAGCCTGCGTGCGGCGGATGTCTTTTTCAGAGGAGCGGATGTTGGCCATAAAGGGGGTCTGCGGAAGGGGCGCGGTGTTTAACGCACCAGAGTGGGGCTGTCAAACGGGGATTCGGATCACAATCCAGCGGCTTGCCGAGCGTGACCGACCTCGCGGATGAAGCGGGCACGTTCGCCACTTGCGTCACTGCCCTTGGCTTTCTCGGCGAGGGAGAGAACGACTTCGTGATTCAGGGCCGGGCTGCGATGATCTCCACGAAGGAGCATGCCGAAGCCGACGACGGCGGATTCGAAGAGGAAATCTTCGCGGGCGGCCTGCCAGGAGGCTCCGCGGTCGAGCACGGCGAGCTTCGATCCATCAAAGGGACCGACGCTCGGCATAGTGAAGCGGCCTTTTTCGAGGGTGACAGTGGCCACGGGGCGTCCTGTGCGGATGGCTTCGTCACTGACGGGCTGGAATTCATACCAAACGGTCTGAGTGCCTGAGGTAGTCATCTCGGCAGCGGCAGTGTGGCGCTCGCAGAGGCGGCGGAACTCGCGGACGTAGCGGCGGTCAAAGCTAACCTGTAGCGGGAACGTGGAGGCCCGTTCTGCCGCAGGCTGGTTTGGCGGGAGCTGGATGGTGACACGAAGAAGGCGGGTGGTGGGATTCCAAGGGCAGGAGGTGACTTCGGAGCGCCAAGCATGGATGTAGAGTTCAGAGGCGATGCGCGGTTTGGCATCGGCGGCAGGTTTCAGAGCCTGCAGCGGGGCGGGCGAGGCCATGAGCTCCTTCGGGTTCACCTTCACGGGCACGGGACGGATATCAGCGGGGCGGATGGCGAACTGATCGACCTCCTGCTTGCCGGTGGAAATGAAGGCCAACTCGGCATTTGGACGTGTGATTGCAACTGGAACGACAGGCGCAGCTTTCGGGGTGGAAACCACGGCCACCGCCTTCGGAGCCGGGGCGGACTTCGGAGCTTCAGGAGCGATGACCAAGACGGGAGTTTTTCCCGCAGGCGCGGGCTTCACCTCTGCCACGATGGGCGCAGGCGGGGCTGCTTTGACCAGCACGGGTGCCGATGGTTTCGGTGCTGGAGCACTGACTAGTTCGGGCTGTTTTGCTGGCTCGATTTTCGTCGGGACTGGCGCGCTGTCTTTTTCCATCTTGGCGATTGTGACGGTAGGGCTCCCGAGATCGGCATGACGACCCATCCAGTAGGCAAAACCAGTGACCGTGATGACTGCAGCGGCTTTCAGCAAACCGCCCATCACCGGCCAGAAGCTCGATGTTTTGCGCACGACCTGACGAGGCTGCATGGGAGCGATGCGTCGGGGCATCTGCACGGGCCGGAGCACGGCGTGGCGCTGCTCGGGATTCAGGCGCTCCTGCGGGATGGGGGCATATTGGCGGAGGGCATCTGTGACGGCCTCGATCTGCTCCAACTCTGACGTGGCGGCCGGGCAGTCAGCGAAGAGGCGGTGGATGTCAGTGGCCTGGTGCGCTTGCAGCTCACCCAAGGCGTAGGCCGTGAGTTCGGAGGTGTCGTTGGCGGGGCT
>JBILPY010000400.1:0-4535 GCA_044373575.1 Prosthecobacter sp.
TGGGCCACGCCAACGCCACCTCCGCATGGCAACTTCACCTTCGACATCGTCGCAGTGCGTGGGCCTTATGAATACAGCGTCCCAGGCATGAGCCAGGATTACTTCCCGCAGTGGGAGTCCGAGCCCGGCAAAGCCGCCGAGCCTTCCTCCGTTCCCTCCGCTCCGGCCACCGTGGCCCATCATTGATTTAGATAACTGCGAACCGCGAATCGAAAACCGCGAACTCACATGGACATTCCCTACACAGTCACCGCCCGCCCAGACACGGGCCTCTACAACGCCAAAGTCGGCATCTGGCTCTTCCTCGCATCGGAAGTCATGCTCTTCGGCGGTTTGTTCTCCTCCTACATTTTCTTGCGCGTCGGTGCTGACTACCCCTGGCCAGTGCATGAGCTGGGTGTTACGCTTGGTTTTGTAAACACGCTTGTTCTCATCGGTTCCTCCGTGACTGTCTTGCTCGCTTGGGCCAGCCTGAAGTTGCGCAAAATTGCCCAATTTCGACTCTACATGATCATCACCGTGCTCTGCGCGATGACTTTCATGGTGATCAAGTCCTTCGAATACAAGGCCAAGTTCGCGCACTACTCGGTCACCCTGACCGACGGTACCATCCTCACCGGCCATCTGCCTCACGGCTACGAGCTTGAGTTTGGCGATGTGAAGGCCCTGAACCTCACTGTGGCAGGCAAAACCAGCGCCGTTGATGCCGATCCTGTCAGCTATGTCCTTCCCTATGTGAAGGGTGACTTGCCAAAGTTCATGACGGAATCGGGTGAAGAGATCACTCTTGATGCCGCCAGTTTCGCCAAGATCAAAGCCGACGTCCGCGCCAAAGCTGAGGCTAAAGCAAAGACCGATGGCTTGAAGGAAGTTCCACAGTGGACGGTCAAACTCATTCCAGCTACCCCGCTCACCTTCTCCGTCGCCCCTTCCAAGCTTCTTGCCAAGCCCGTCCCCGGTGCCAAGGCCATCTCTTTCCGCGATGGAACGACTGTCGAGGGTGTGATGCTGAATGACAAGATGACCCTCGAAGTGGATGGCGTCGATCTTCGCGGCACGCCTGACAAAGAAAAGTCGCTCGCTTGGAATGAGCACTACCTCGGCACCGCCTGGAAAAATGCCTTCATTGAGCAGCGCAACCACGCCACCACCGAGTTCAAAGAAAAATATGGCGACTCGCGTGACCCCAACAAAAGCGCCACCCAGCAGAAGCACCTATTCTATCTCCATATCAAATCGGCAACGCCCGAAGCTTCCCACTCTGAAGGTGGTCACAAGGCCGAAGCTCATGCTCCTGCCGAGCACGGAGACGCACACGCCAGCCACCACCCCGAAGTCCAGCTTGAGCGTAAAGACGTACACTTCTTTTCCAACTTCACACCGAAGCTCAACAGCTTCTACGCCATCTACTTTACCCTCACGGGTCTGCATGGTCTGCACGTTGTCGCTGGCGCGCTCGTTCTGGCTTACTTCGTGATCTTCAATGGGAGAATGCTCCGCGAAGACCCTGAGCGTCTCGCCAATCGCGTCGAAGTCGGCGGCCTCTTCTGGCACTTTGTTGACCTCGTCTGGATCTTCCTCTTCCCGCTTCTTTATCTTCTGTAGCCCTTTCCTTGTAACTTTCACCCAACTCACGTCATGGCTGATAGCCCCGAAGAAATCAAAAAGTCTGTCCGTAAGATCCTATGGATTGGTGGCATTCTTGCCGTCTGCACCGTCCTCACCGTTTGGCTCTCGACTGTCGAGCTCGCCACCCATGGTCAGAACATCGTGGTCGGCATGATCCTTGCAACGATCAAGGCAAGTCTCGTCGCCTTGATCTTCATGCATCTCAATCACGAGGCCAAGTTGGTCTATAAGTTCCTCGCTTTTACCGTCGTCTTCGTGACCGCCCTGTTCCTTCTCTTCTACTGGAGCAGTCTTGATCCACTGATCTTCAAGGATTTTTACGTTCATTAACCGGTTCTCAGCTCCTTGATCCACTTCCATGTCTCTCAAGCACTTCCATTACATTTTCCTCTTCTTCGCAGTTCTTTGTGATGGAGGCTTCTGGTTGTGGACGCGCCTCGCGCCGGAAAAAGCTTTCGAACTTGGCATCACCGGTATCGGACAAATAGCTGGCTTGACCAGTCTCGTCCTGATCGCCTATTCGGTCTGGTACCTGGTCAAAAAATCCCGTCAAATCATCATCTGATCATGACCTTTCTCGCCTGCGCCACCTGCAAAGCCGATCCCAACAGCCTCATCGCCCAAGCTCAGGATCTCGCCGTGCTTGTCATGCTTGGCTTTCTCGTGCTCGGCATGGCCTGTGTCGCCCTCGTCGTTTTCAATTTCGCCCGCAAGCAACAGCGCCTCGGCGCACCCCTTTGATTTTTCACCTCTCCCCCTCGCTGACCTGACATGAGTATCTCAGACATCAACATCCCCTTCGGCATCACTCAGAATGCCTCCGAGCACGGTGGCCTCGTGGACCACATGCTTGGTTTCGTTCACTGGGTCATGCTCGTCCTCTTCATCGGCTGGTCCAGCTACCTGATCTACGTCTTCTGGAAGTATCGCGCGACTAACACCCCGAAGGCCGACTACCATGGCGTCCGTGGGCATGCCACCACCCACATCGAAATTGGCGTCGTCATCGTGGAAGCCATCCTTCTGCTTGGCTTTGCCTTCCCTCTCTGGTCCCGTCAGGCCGACGAATATCCCACCAGTGCCGACACCATCAAGATGCGTGCCTTGGGGGAGAAGTTCCTCTGGAACTTCCAATACCCCGGCAATGACATGATGCTCAGCACTTGGAACATGCGTGCCGTCTCTCAAAACAACGCCACCGGCCGCGAATTAAACGACCCCAATGGCAAGGACGACTTCGTCAACCCCGGCACCATGAAGCTTCCGGTTGGCCGTCCCGTGATCGTCGATGTCGCTAGCAAGGACGTCATCCACAACCTTGCCCTCGTGCCCATGCGCGCCGCTCAGGATGCCTGCCCTGGGGTCAAAGCTCACATGTGGTTCAAGCCCGTCAAAACTGGAACCTGGGACATCATCTGTGGCCAACTTTGTGGCCCTGGCCACGCTCAGATGAAGGCCGTCATCGAAGTCATGGAAGGTAAGGAATACGATGACTGGGCCAAAGAAATGTCCACCAATGCCGCCGCGAAGAATGCCGCTCCGGCTCCCGTCGCCGCACGCTAAGTTTTGACGAAAGCGACGAGATCGCCGCCATCTGTCCAAGAATTTGCGAACGCTGCCTCGGATCACCTCCAGGCAGCGTTCTTCTTTTCCGATGAAACTCTCCCGCTTCCAACGCTTCGCCCTCATCGCCTTCGTAGCCATTGAGATCCTGATCTTCGTGGGGGCGATCGTCCGCACCACAGGCTCCGGTCTTGGCTGCCCCGACTGGCCCTTCTGCTATGGCTGCTGGGTCCCGCCCACCACGGCTGAGGAGATCGATTTCACCAAGCTCGACCTCGAAAAATTCCGCCTCAAAGCCGCAGCCATGGGTCGTGATCCCGCCTCCATCACGCCGGAAAAACTCAAAGCCGAGTTCAATCCCGTCGCTACCTGGATCGAATACCTCAACCGACTCACCAGCATCCCTGTCGGTCTTTCGGTCATGGTCATGTGGTTCCGCTCCATCTTCGAATGGCGAAAAGGCCGCTCAGTGATCTTCCTCACCTCCACCTTCGCCGTCATTCTCGTCGGCGCGAACGCATGGCTTGGCCGCCGTGTGGTTCTTAGCGCATTAAATCCGGGTAGTATCACCCTTCACATGGCACTCGCCATCCTGCTGCTGTGCGTGCTCGTTTACATCGCTTGGCGAGGGACAGAGCGACCATGGTCCTTGGCTTGGAAATCAGAACCCGATTCAAAGCTCCGCTCGCTCGCCTGCGTCTTGTTTGCCCTGATCGTCGCTGAAGGTGTCCTCGGCTCTCAAGTGCGTGAACTCACCGACGAACTCGCCCGTTCCCACGCCGGTCACACGCGTGCCGAATGGGTGCACGAACTGGAGTCGAGCTGGGTTTACCTGATTCACCGCAGCTTCTCATGGCTCATCCTATTCTCCGGCATCGCCTTCTTCCGTCGCTGCCGAGGCTTGGCCCATCGTGGCTGGCTCGAAATCACCATCACGGCCATCATCATCAGCCAGATGCTGCTCGGCGTTGTGCTCGCCAACGTCGGCATCCTCGCCATCGCTCAAATCCTCCACGTCGGCCTTTCATCCCTCCTCGTGAGCGCCCTCTTCCTCTGGCTTCTCGGAAGCATTCGCCCGCGTGCGACCGCCTAGAGTATTTGCAAGCCTTCGCCGTTGAGGTAAGGCGATGCCGATGCCTGTCGCTGAACCCACTGCTGATGAACACAACTCTCATGCCCGAGAGTATGTGCGGCATCCCTGGCTCGCTTGCATTCGCCCCAGCGTGCTCGCTGTCATTGCTTCCCAGGTATCGCTTGGCATTGCGCACGTGTGGTCGCCTGGGACACAGTTCCTCCTGCTGCGGTGCATCGACCTTCTCGTGCTAGTGATGTACTTTTGGCAG
>JBILPY010000402.1:0-4529 GCA_044373575.1 Prosthecobacter sp.
GGGAAGGCTTCATGACGGCCTGGAACTCGAAAAAAGTGGAAAGCTGAAATTTGCGTTCTCATGGAATTTGCTTGGTGGTGCCCGAACCCAAGGTCACAGACGCGCACGGAAAGAGATTCCCTTGCACGGAGCGGCACACATCGGCAGGCGGCAGCCTGCCAAAGCAATTTCTAGCAAACGCATGAATAATGCATCATAACCTTCCTGTTCGCCTCTGGCTCCACTGCCATCAGCAGGGGGCAACGAAAGCATTGGCCCCGCCCTTCGCAAAACTGCGTCATGAGCTTCTCCATCCTCGTGAGAGTGGCATCAGACGGGAATCCATCAGCACGATCAAAGGTTGCTTCATCTGTCCGACCATGTTGCACCACCGGGCTACCAACCAACACGCCCTGCGTGTGAAACTAGCGCTACGATTGGCGAATGAATACTGGTGGCGTTTTGCTGAACGTGCGGACCTATATCTCACTCATTCCCTTCACCACCAACTCTCGGAAGGCTTTCACATGCGGTGGCTCGAAGCGGCCTTTGCGTTGCACGTAGAAGACTTCCTCGTGACCGAAGAGGTGGGTGGCATCGCGCATGATGAGGGCGGGTTCACCAGGGAGAGGACGGGGCAGTTTCATGGATGACGCATTGGTCCTGATGCAGATACCCAGCCCTGCGGAGACATAGCTGAGAAGCAGGCTGGGATTGGTCGCGGTCATCGCCACGTTGAGCCTCTCGACAAGTCCGGCTTGAGTGAAGGTATGGCGAATCTGACGGTGCGAGCAGGAGGCATGGCCGCTGAGCACGAGCGGATGTTTAACCAAGTCCGCCAGCGTGAGCCGTTGTTTGTCTGCCAATTGATGGCCTTCGGGATAGATGACATGGAAAGGATAGCGGACGAGCGCGGTGAGTTGCATCTGGGGCAGCGAATTATCGCCGCTGGCGATGCCCATGATGGCGACATCTGCCTCATCGGCCTCCATCATTTCGCGGGCGGTGTAGGATGGGCGATCGATCAATCTCACTCGCACTTCGGGATGCTTCTTGCGGTAGTGGATCACTCGCGACCGAAGCGGGCCTGAGAACATGGCAGCCGGTGCGACGATGCTCAAGGAGCGCGGCTGCTTGCGGTGGCGGTCTGTGAAGACTTCCCGCAGCGAATCGAATCCCTCCACGAGTGGCGCAGCGATATCCACCAGGAGCTGTCCATCAGCCGTCAGCGAAACGACCGAGGCCCGTGCGACCACTAGAGGCACCCCGTATTCGTCCTCCAGAGCACGGACCTGCTGCCACACCGACGGCACCGCGAGACCGAGCGAGGTGGCGGCGGCGGCGAAGCTGCCCTGACGCGACAGCTCGACGAGGGCGCGAATCTGCCGGAAGCGCACTTCTTTGAAGTAGCGGCGTGAGGGTGATTTGGGTGATGCGGATTTCTTCGGCATTAGGCTGGAACGAACGGGCATTAGGAAGATTTGCAAACACAGCGGTCAAGAAATGCGATTTGCGGATGTAGGTCTAAAGCTATGGAAATCTCCTCGCCTACTCTTTCTCGTCGTCACTTCCTCCGCACTGGCAGTGCTTCGCTCATGGCTCCGGCTATCATCACGGCGGCGACTACGCTGCGGGCGCAGCAGAAGGCGGACTCGAATGAAACACTGCGCATCGGCCTGATCGGTTGCGGTGGTCGTGGCACGGGGGCGGCATCGCAGGCGTTGCAGGCGGATTACAATGCGCGGCTGGTGGCGGTGGCGGATGTGTTTGAGAAGCAGATGGACACGGCCATCGCCTCACTGTTGGCGAAGACGCCGGATCGCGTGACGGTGAGTCCGGAGCATCGTTTCCTCGGTCTGGATGCTTATCAGAAGCTGCTGGCCTCGGATGTCGATGTGGTGATCCTGGCCACGCCGCCGGGGTATCGTCCGCTGCATCTCACGGCGGCTGTTGAGGCGGGAAAGCACCTATTTTGCGAGAAGCCGATGGCGGTGGACGCGGTGGGCTACCATGTGGCGATGGCGGCGCTGGCCAAGGCAAAGCAAAAGAAGCTCAATGTGACCGCTGGCTTCTGCTGGCGCTACAGCACCTCACGCCGGGAGAGCTTCAAGCGGCTGAAGGACGGGCAGTTTGGCGATCTCATGGGCTACTTCGGGACTTACTATGGCAGCCCGGTCCGACCCGTGCCTGCGGCTTCCTCCAGGCAGCCAGAGCAGACCGATCTGGCCTGGCAGCTTGCCAGTTGGAACAGTTTCTCCTGGCTATCGGGTGACAACTATGTGGAGCAGGCGGTGCATTCGGTGGACAAGCTGATGTGGGCCATGGGTGACCAGCCGCCAGTCAGTTGCATCGCCACCGGTGGTCGCCAGACGCCGGCCGAGGGCGGCAACATCTTTGATCACTTCCATGTCGCCTATGAGTTCGCCAATGGCGTCATGGGACACATCGGTTCACGGCAGATGACGGGCTGCGCCAACGAGAACATCGACTACATCCAGTGTTCCCAAGCCAAGCTGGTCATTGGCAAAGGCAGTGCCCCATTTGCCGAAGGTGCCAAACGTTGGCGCTTCCGTGGCGAGGAAAAGAACATGTATCAGATCGAGCATGACGAACTCTTTGCTGCCATCCGCAGCGGGAAAACCGTGTTTGATGGCGACTGGATGATGCAATCCACGCTTGCCGCGATCATGGGCCGCGAGGCCGCCTACACCGGCCAGCGCCTCACCTGGGAACAGATCCTCGCGTCCAAACAAGACCTCGCGCCTGAGGAGATCCTGAAATGGGGCGACAAGTTCGAGCCCACACCGCGTCCCATCCCTGGGGTGACGAAGTTTGTGTAACCACCACCTTTTAGTTTTCCCAATGAAACGCATACTCAAATTCACTCTCCTCACCGCCCTGCTGCTCGCACCGCTGGCCGCACTTAACGCCGCTGAAACAACGGACGTGCAGCTCAATGGCCAGCAGTGTATCAAGGTCAACGGCAAGCCATTCTTCCCCATCGGTGTTTATTCTGCCAGCATGGCTGACTTCCCGTTACTCGCGGATGCGGGCTTCAATGTGGTGCATAGCTATGGCTGGGATCACAAAAGCAATGCCGACGTTCGGGAATGGGGTAAGCAGTTCCTTGATGCTGCCGCGCAGAACGGGTTGATGGCGCTCGTTGGCATGAACCGAGAGGAGGTGACTGCGGAGAAGTATGTCAGCAGTGTAGAGCGCGTTCGCATGTTTTGCGGCCATCCCGCCGTGCTGGCCTGGCACACGATGGATGAGCCTGGAGCTGGCGTTGTCGAACACGACCTCAAGGAGCTTGCGGCAGATGCGTTCATGCCCGGCATCTATCGAGTGATCAAAGAGAACGACTCGCATCATCCCGTGACCGCAGTGGTGTGCCGACTGGCAGACCACCAACGTTTCACCACAAGCTTGGATGTCCACCAGGCCGACTATTACCCCATCCCCCCGTTCCCCGCCGGGAACTTCATCGGCACGGGTTTTGCGGGCATCGCCCGGCATCCAGAGCTTGTCCGGGAGGCCAGTGGCGGGGCCAAGCCGCTATGGTTTGTCTGCCAGGCTTTCGACTATGCCTTGTATCAAAAGGACAAGGATATCCCAGCGGAGTGGCGACGGTTCCCTTCTCGTGAGGAACTGCGCACGATGAGCTACACTGCGGTGGCGTCCGGTGCTCGTGGCATCTTTTATTGGTCCATGAACGAGCTTCGCGATGTCGTCCGCGAGAGCCAATCGAGCGAGGACTACTGGCAGCGACTTAGCAGTGTGACCCGCGAACTTCACGAACTCAGCCCCGTGCTCACGGCCGAGACGGCAGAAACGTTTTTGCAACAGGACAACGTGGCAGCGCTGATCAAGAGCGATGGTCGCGGTCTTTACATCATCGCCGCCAACTACGAGCGCAAGCCGACCAAGACGGTGCTGCAAATTCCCGGCGTGGTGAATGCCACCGCACAGATGGTATTCGGCGAGGGCACTGCGCCCGTGGTCGAGGGCAAACTGACGCTCAACCTCAATAGCATTGAATCCCGCGTTTACCGCATTTCAAAATAGATGCCGCAACAAAACACTTCACCATCGCTGCATCTTCCACGCTGACGATGCCGCTCCTGCCAAGATCAAAGCCGCGTGGCAGGAGTATGCGAAGGAGACGAAGTAGCCTTCAGAGCAAATCCAATCCAAACCATGAGACGCACCCTCACCACCACCTTCATCCTCGCCACTGCTACCATCATCGGCTTCGCACAGGACAAACCAACAGCATCAACAACCAGCAACACCGCAGCCGCCGTTCGTGCCTTCATCGACGATGAAGGCCCAGGCTGGCGCTCGCTTACGGCGGCGGATTTCACCAAGGTGAATAGCGCGGATGACACCTGGTCATGGAAGAATGGCGTGCTGCATTGCACGGGAAAGCCGGTGAGTGTCATGCGCACCGCGAAGGAGTTCGGCAACTTCGAGATGGTCGTCGAGTGGATGCATGAGAAAGCCGCTGGCAACTCCGGTGTCTTCGTGTGGACCACACCGGCCTCCATTGA
>JBILPY010000403.1:0-4525 GCA_044373575.1 Prosthecobacter sp.
GTGCTGAACGCACTCGCCGCCGAAGCGATCCCGATGGGCCTCTCCTGCCTCGCGCAGTTCGGTCGCTTCATCGAGATCGGCAAACGCGATATCTATCAAAACAGCCGCATCCCACTGTGGCCCTTGCGGAAGAACGCCTCCTTCCACGTCGTCGCAATGGACGCGATCTTCAGTTGCGATGAAAAGCGTACGCGCCAGATCTTGGAAACCATCGCCGAGTTGGTCGAGCAGAAGGCGCTGCAACCGCTGCCGTTCCGCTCGTTCCCAGCATGCCGCATCGACTCCGCCTTCCGCCTGATGGCGCAGGGCAAACACACCGGCAAAGTCATCGTGTCCTTCCCCGAGCCCTTTGTGGCGAGGCGTGGCGAACCACTTGTTCCCGCGTTTGAAGTGAAGCCGGATGGCACTTACCTGATCACGGGCGCCTTTGGCGGCTTCGGCAAAGTCATGGCCGAATGGCTGGCGGACTGCGGTGCGAAGCATCTCGTGCTCACCAGTCGCAACGGCGCTGCCACACCTGCGGCGGAGGCCTTCCTGGTGAAGCTGCGGGCTCGCGGCGTCGATGTGCAGGTCTTGAAAGCCGATGCTGGATCACAAGCTGACGTGAAGCGCCTGCTGGGAGATATTTTGACACTCGGCATTCCTTTGAGAGGCGTGTTTCATCTCGCCATGGCCATTGATGACGCGCCCATGGCAGCGCTCACGCGTAAGCGCATGATCAAGGTCATCGCGCCGAAAGCACATGGTGCGTGGTTGCTGCATGAAGGCACGTTGGGCATGGACTTGGACTGCTTCGTGATGTTCTCCTCCCTTGCGAGTGTCTTTGGCAACTCCGCGCAGGCCAACTATGCCGCCGCGAACGCCTTCCTTGATGCACTCGCTCATCATCGTCAGGCCATCGGCCTGCCAGCGCTTGCGATCAATTGGGGCGCGCTCGGCGGCGAAGGCTATGTGGCGCGCAACGAGCGTGTGGCCGAATATCTGGCCCTTCACGGCACCACGCCGCTTTCACCGAGCGAAGTTGTTGTGCTAGTAGAGTCCTTCCTCAACGCCGGAGCCACGCAAGCACTGGCGATGCGTGTGGACTGGTCGAAGTGGCGTCAATCCTACCGTGGCGGCCAGGAAAGCCCGCTGCTGGAACGCATCTACGCCGCCGGTGTCGATGCACCGGAAACAAGCGGTGCCAAAAGCGACTGGCGGCTCAAGATCGAGTCCGCCGCACCTGCGGATCGCACCGAAGTCATCGGCCAAGCCGTGCGTGATGTCGTAGGCTCCGTGCTGCGAGTGAAACCTGAAGGACTGCGCTTTGACCAACCCCTCACCGACCTCGGCCTCGACTCGCTGATGGCCGTCGAGATCGAGAACTCCATCGAAAGCTCCATCGGTGTGGCCTTGCCACCTGCGAGCTTGATGAAAGCCCGCACCATCGGCCAAATCGCCACCTTGATCGCTGAGCACATGGGCGCTTCCAAAGGTGCCTCGCCTGCTCCCGCCGTGATCGTTGTCGAACCAGCCGCGGCTGAAGATGTCGATCTCGACGCGATTTCCGACGACGACTTGGATCAGTTGCTTGGCGCGGACACCACCGTGAACCGTCCCATTCATGCCGAGGAGGCCGCTCTGCTGGAGGTGCGCGCATGAGTGTTCCAGTGATCGAAGACAAGCGAACGCGGCTGAAGCGTTGGCTGGACAGTGGCAAGGCGTCGCTGCATCCGCTGACCTTTCCGCAGCGTGAGCTGTGGGAGGCCTCGCCGGTGGCTGTCGCGGATAAAACCAACACGATCTGCTGCCTCATCGAAATCAAAGGTGCGATCACGGCGCAGGACTGCACCGCTGCAATGCAGCGGGTGGTGAACCGGCATGAGGTGCTGCGGCTGTCGTTCCTGCCGAGCAAAGGTCTGGCAGTGCAGATGATCCAGACGCAGAGCGAGCCGGTGATGCAGTTCCGTGATCTGCCGTCGTCATCAGCGAGATCGGAAGCATTGGACGCGGTGGCGCAGGAAACTTTCGACGCGCCGTTCGATCTGGTGCAGGGCCCGTTATATCGTGTGGAGGTGCTGCGACGCTCGCCGACGGATCATGTGCTCGTCGTGGCGATCCATCATGCGATTGCCGATGGCTGGTCACTCGGAGTGCTGGTGCAGGATTTGTATGCGGCTTACGCGCAGGTGCTGTTAGGCGCGAGCGGTGGACTGCCGCCGGTTGCGCTGTCCTACATGGCCTGGGGCGCTGCTGAGCGCGCTTTGTGGCAGCCTGCGTTGTTGGAGCAACGAGCGGCGTTTTGGAAAACGAGTCTCGTCGGCTCCACGAGGCTTTGGGATGACCGCGCGGATGCGCTGGACGAGTCGGATCAATTGCAGCGGCGCATTGCCGGTGTGTCCGCCGAGCTGGGCCTCGCGGTGCGTGATTTGGCACGACGCACGAGCGCCACGCTCTTCAGCACCTTGCTCGCGGCGTTTCAGATCACTTTGTCGCGTTGGACATGCGTGACGGACATCGTGGTGGGCACGCCAGTGGCGAATCGCGCACGCCAGGAAGTGCGCGAGACGATGGGCTACTTCTCCAGCATCGTGCCTCTGCGCGGGCAGGTGGATGACACTCGCTCTTTCTCCGACAGCCTCCGCTCCGTGCATCAATCGACGATGGATTGTTTTGCCAACGCCATGCCGTATGCCGAACTCGTGAGCGCGCTTGATCCGCCGCGTTTGCCGGGCCGCAATCCCATTTATGAAGTGCGGTTCGCGCTGCAAAACCAGCCTGTGCCGGACCTCGCGGTGGCTGGATTTTCCGTTCAGCTCAAGATTCGCGCCACAGGCACGCCGCGCTTCGATCTTGCCTGTGAAATCACGGAGGAAGGTGATGGCCTGGAAGTTGTCTGGCTGTTCCGCTGGAGCCGCTTTTCACAATCGGAGATAGAGGACCTGCATCGCCTGTTTCTGACCGTCCTCACCGCCGTCTGCACCTCGCCAGACAGCCGCACCTTTATCTGAACCAAGATGAACACACATGCACCGCATTGGCTGAGCCGCTCAGCCTTCCAGATCCTGGTCTTTCTCGTTCTCTTCACCGAGATCGCACTTGGAGTGGCCTTGTATCGTGAAGCATCACTTTGGATCGTGGTGCCGCTGGTGCTGCTGGCGAGCCATTTCATGCATGGCGCGGCTGTGGGACTGCACGAGGCGACGCATGGGCTGCTGAGGAAGAACAGACGGTTCAATGAGTTTGATGGCGTGTTGTTGGGCGTCTTCAGCTTCATGAGCTTCAGCCTCTACCGGGCGGCGCATCAGTCGCATCACGCTTACTTTGCCACGGAGCGGGATGAGGAGCTGTGGCCCTTCGTTTTCACCAGCAAGCCACGCTGGCTGCGAGTGCTAGCCGCCGTGCTGGAACTGACGATGGGGCTGTTTTACACGCCATTTTTGTTTTTGCGTTCCTTCCTGCGCAGCGGCTCACCGATTCGCAGCATGAAAGTGCGTCGGCGCATCTGGATGGAGCTGGCGTTGATGGTCGTGGTGTGGAGCGGCATCATCGCAGCAGTCTCTTATGCGGGCGTGTGGCGCTACTTTCTGTGGATGTATCTGGCACCGGCGTTTCTGGCCGCGAACCTGCAAACGTGGCGCAAATACATCGAGCACGTCGGCTTGACCGGCGGCACGGTGAATAGCGCGACGCGGAATATCATCGAGAATGGCTGGTGGGGGCGTCTGGTGGCCTTCACGCTGCTCCATGAGCCCTTTCACGGCGTGCATCATCTGCATCTCAGCCTGCCCCACTCGGAGCTGCCGCTGCATGCCGATGAACTTCTGCCGATGACAGCGGACGAGCACGCGCCTTTCCCCAGTTATCGCCATGCGGTCATCCATATGCTTCGCAGCCTCACCAATCCACGAGTTGGGGCGCAGTGGAATGCCATGAAGCCATCCTGAAGTCATGAAGAACTCAAACACCTGCGTCTATGAAGCGGTGGCGCTGAAAAAGGAATACGATGACGGCCAGGTGCAGGCCTTGCGCGGCGTAGATTTCCGCATCGAGCAGGGTGAGTTCGTCGCCATCATCGGCTCCAGCGGCTGTGGCAAAACAACACTTCTTCAGATGCTCGGCGCACTGGACAAACCAAGCGCCGGCAGCCTGCATTATCGCGGCAACTCGCTTCCTGATCTGGCTGATCCATCCGTCTATCGTGCGCGTGAGATTGGATTCATTTTTCAATCGTTTCATCTGCTGCCAACCTTCACCGCGCTGGAGAACATCCAGATCCCGATGCTCGAAAGCGACCTGCCCGCATCCGAGCGCCGAGGACGAGCACTCACCCTTTTGAAGTCGGTGGGACTAGAGCATCGCGCGGATCATTTTCCCTCCAAGCTCTCGGGTGGTGAGCGACAGCGTGTCGCCATCGCCCGCAGTCTGGCCAACGGGCCATCCGTACTGCTCGCGGATGAGCCCACGGGCAATCTCGACAGTGAAAATGCGCGTATCATTCTCGATCTCCTCGTGCGACTGCATGAGGAGCAAAAGATGACGCTCG
>JBILPY010000714.1:0-2731 GCA_044373575.1 Prosthecobacter sp.
GACGATGCGCTGGGCGATGAGCGGTGGATTGCTGCTGAGCTGGCCGAGTTCGGTCATCTTTTCCTGGAGCGTGAGCACCTTGATCTCGCCGCGCCAGTTTGAGCTGATGCAGGTCTTGCCGTCGTGGAGGGCGACGACTTTCGCGACGATGTCGCCCTGGCTGGGGAACTCGGCTTTTTTGGTGCCATTCACGTCCCAGAGGCGGACGAGGCCGTCGTCACCACAGGAAACGATGAGGCCATCTGGCGTGAAGGACACGGACTGGACGCCGCCACCGTGGGCAGCCCAATCTTTGACTTTCTTGCCCTCGTTCATCTCCCAGACAGTGATGGTGCCGTCCTTCGAGCAGGAGGCGAGGATGTTCGAGTCAGCGCGCCAAGCGAGGTCGTTGGTTGGACCTTTGTGCTGGCCGAGGATGTAGAATTCACCGCCGTTTGCGGCTTCCCAAACCATGACGTTGCCATTGCGGTCAGCGGTGGCGAGCAGTACGCCATCGGGGCTGAATTTGGTGCCGAGGATCCATTCGGTGTGCTTGCTGATGGTGTACAATTCCTCACCCGTGGCGCTGTCGTAGCACTTCACTTTTTTGTTCGTGCAGCCGATGGCGACCATCTTGTGATCGGGGCTGATGTCGGCAGCCATGACTTGGTCGAACTCCTTGCCGACTTCGATCATGCGTTTGCCGGTCTTCACGTCCCAAACGACGGCGTGCCCGAGCTTCCCACCGCGACCGCCCCCCATGACGAGCAGGCTGCCATTGCGGCTGAACTGGAGCGTGCGGGCGTAGCCCTCAGCGTATGGCAAAATGCCCGCTAGCTGACGCGTGTCGGTATCATAGAGGAGGATCTGCTTTGGCGCAGCAATGGCTGCGAGCGATGTCCAGGGGCTCGCGGCCATGGCAGTGACGGCCGTGGTGCGTGGGGTGACGATGACGGGCTCCAGCAGGACGTGCTCTGGCTTGGCAATCGGACCGGCTGGCTTGCCGCTGGTGACGGTGACCGCCATGTCCACCTTCGGTTTGCTGGATTTTTTGGCGATGCTGGACTTCGTTTCGAGCAGGCCACCGCTGATCCATTTGGCCAGCAGTTCGAGTTCCTTGGGGTTCAGCCCGGTGCCTTCGGGCGGCATGAAAGGTTCCTCTTTCTTCGCGCAGGTGCTCCACAGACGGCTGGCATCCGCATTGCCTGCATCGACGATGGAGCCGCCACCGCCGCCGGTCATGAGTGCACCGAAGCTGGTGAGGTCGAGGTCGCCCTTTTTCTTGTCCGGGTTGTGGCAGGAGAAGCATTTGTTCTCCAGCAACGGCTTGATGTGGTCCTCATAGGTCAGCTTTTCCCCGTCCTGCGCGAGAGCAGAGGTGGAGGCAAGGCAAAGGCCGGTGAGGGAGGCAAAGACGTAACGGGGCAGCATGGTGAGGTTTGGGGGGACAACGAACCTACGCTACGAATAGGCTCGGCCTTTCGACTGAGTATGAGGAGTGTAGGTCGATGATTCGCTCGATTACTCCCGCGAGCCGGGCGTGACCTTGAGTTCCAGGAGCTTGCCGTCGCGGAGCACGGTGATGCTGGTTTCGGCTCCGATCTTGAGCTCGCCCATCAGGCTCGTGTAGTCATAGATGTTCAGCACGTCTTTGCCGCTGAGCTTAATGATGGTGTCGCCGCCTTTGACACCAGCTTTCGCAGCCGGGCCAATGGGGGAGACGCCGCTGAGTTTGACGCCTTTGGTGTCACCCTGCGCGTAGTCGGGGATGGTGCCGAGGTAGGCTCTCATGCCGCCGCGCGTGCCTTGATTCTTCGGTGCGTCCATCGCGACGTAGTCGGGATTCGTGTCGGCGGTGGCGATGCTGCGGGAGATGAGTCCCATGAGTTTGGCGATCTTGGTGGCGTTCTCGTAGTCGATCTTTTCGGCGGTATCGCTCGGCAGGTGGTAGTCGGCGTGGCTGCCGGTGAAGGCGTTCAGGGTGGGAATGCCGCGCAGATAAAAGGTGGTGCTGTCGGTGGGCAGGTGGGCGTCGTTTTGAGTGGTGATGGGCAGACCGATGGGCGCGTTGCGTTTCTCGATTTCCTTCGCCCACCAGGAGCTGGAGCCGACGCCCTGGAGCACGAGGGTCTTTTGGAAGCGGCCGATCATGTCCATGTTTAAACAGGCGGCGAACATGCCGGTAAGTTTGCCATTGGGATCGCCGCGAAACATCTTGGCGAGGCTCTCGACGAAGTGATTGCTGCCGAGCAGGCCGAGTTCCTCACCACTCCATGCGGCGAAGATGACATCGCGGGTGAGGGTGATCTTCCCCTGCTTCTTCAGATCGGCGAGGTATTGAGCGATCTCGATCACACCTGCGACGCCGCTGGCGTTGTCATCGGCACCGTGGTGGATCTTGTTCAATTCGTCGCCCTTGGCGCGGGAGTTGCCGCCGCCTTTGCTGCCGAGATGGTCGATGTGCGCGCAGACGATGAGCGGGGCGACATGCGGGTCGGGTTTGTCTTTGGCGGGGAGGACGCCGAGCACGTTGCGCCCGGTTTTCTTTTCCTGACGGATGTCGATCTTGGCAGCGAGCGTGAGCTTGCCGCAGTCAAAGCCGCCCATGAGGTCGCCGGTGTCGAGCTTGTCCTGAAGTTCTTTGATGGTCTTGCCAGTGGGCTTTAAAAGCTTGTCGGCAAGAGCATCGGTGACGCTGATGGCGGCTACGCCTGAGGTGGCGAGCGAGGCATCGAAGCTCATCTGCACGAGT
>JBILPY010000404.1:0-4521 GCA_044373575.1 Prosthecobacter sp.
ACTCGCTATCATATGAATGAAGGCCACGCCGCGCTACTGGGTCTGGAGTTGCTCGACGAATCAGCACGCAAGGCCGGGCGCTCAATCTTCAATCATGACGATGTGGAGTCCGTGCGCAGTCAGTGCGTCTTCACCACACACACGCCTGTGGCCTCCGGTCACGATCAGTTCCCGCTCGATCTCGCCATGCGCGTGCTGAGTCGCGAAGAAGTGGCCAACATGAAGGAGGTTTTCTGCTGCGAAGGCACGCTGAACATGACCTTCCTCGCCCTCAATCTCAGCCATTACATCAACGGCGTGGCCAAGAGACATGCGGAGACCTCGCAGTTGATGTTTGGCCACTACAAGATCGACTCCATCACCAATGGCGTGCATGCCGCGACTTGGACATCCATGCCTTTCCAGGCGCTGTTTGACCGTCATATCCCAGGCTGGCGCGCCGACAATTTCAGCCTCCGATTCGCCCATGGCATACCGCTCCCGGAGATCTGGGACGCGCATCTCACCGCCAAACAACAACTGCTCGATCGCGTGCGCCATGACACCGGCGTGATCCTGGATCCGAATGTTCTCACCCTCGGCTTCGCACGCCGTGCCACCGCCTATAAACGCAGCGACCTGCTGGTGAGCGACGTGAACCGCCTCAAGCGCATCGCCGCCACCGCAGGGCCGCTGCAAATCATCTATGGCGGCAAGTCGCACCCCAATGACGTTCAAGGCAAGGAGGCGATCCAACGGATCATTCGAGTGAAGGAATTGCTCGGACGCGACATCAGGATGGTTTATCTGCCCAACTACGATCTTGATCTCGGCAAGCTCATGACCGCAGGCGTCGATGTCTGGCTGAACACGCCGCAACCGCCGCTCGAAGCCTCCGGCACCAGCGGCATGAAGGCCTCGCTCAACGGCGTGCCCAGCCTGAGCATTCTTGATGGCTGGTGGATCGAAGGCTGGATTGAAGGCGAGACCGGCTGGGCCATTGGCGAGTCCTGCAAGGTGGATCAAAGACATCCCGACCGGGCCGCTTCTGATGCCGCCGCACTGTATGACAAACTCGAGCGTGTCATCGCTCCGCTGTTCTACCGCGACCGTGACCGATTCATCGACGTGATGCGCCACTGCATCTCCCTCAACGGCTCTTTCTTCAACACCCAGCGCATGATCTCTCAATACGTCATCAAAGCTTACTTCGAATGAACACTCAGCTCAAACTCCTCCTCGTCGGCGATGTTATGCTCGGGCGTCTGGTCAATGAACGACTGCGCAAAGAACCACCCGAATATCCATGGGGAGACACGTTGCCGCTCTTCCTCGGGGCCGACTGGCGCGCCTGCAATCTGGAGTGCGTCATCTCCGATCATGGTTCTCCTTGGGCGCGCTCACCGAAAGCCTTTCACTTCCAGACGGATGCGAAAAATCTCGCAGTGCTGAAGGCGGCGCGGCTGGATACTGTCTCATTGGCGAACAACCACACGCTCGATTTCAACCATCGTGGCATGGTGGAGATGTTGAGGCTGCTTGATGGCGCCCATGTCGCTCATAGTGGAGCCGGTTTGAACCGGAGCGAGGCGTCGCAACTGGCGGTCCGTGAAGTCCGGGGTGTTCGCATCGGTTTTCTTTCATTTACCGACAACGAGCCGGCATGGGATGCGGGAGAAAACCATCCAGGCATCTTTTATGTGCCCGTGGAGACACACGACGAGCGAACGACGGAGTTGCTCAACTTGGTCCGCAAGGCACGGAGTCTGGTGGACGTGCTTATTGTGGCTGCCCACTGGGGCGGGAACTGGGGCATTCACCCGCCTGCGCAGCACACCGCGCTGGCACACGGACTTATTCGGGCGGGCGCGGATGTGATCTTTGGCCATTCGGCGCATGTATGCCGTGGCATCGAGGTCTTTGAAGGCGGACTGATCCTCTATTCCACAGGTGACTTTGTGGACGACTACGCTGTCGATCCCATCGAGCGCAATGACCGCTCGTGGGCCTATGAGATCCATGTCGAGAACAAGCAGGTCACCCATCTGCATCTTTATCCGACAACGATTCGTGACTGTCAGGCGCGCCTTGCCCGTTCAACCGAAGCCCGCGCCATGATCGCCGAAATGCAGGATCTATGCATCTCATTCGGGACAGTTATGGGGCAGTCTGAGGCGCCTTATCACCTGACCATCGATGTGCGTGAGCACGCAGGCATCAACCTCGAACCTATGGAGGTCGGTGTGTAAAGCTCATGAAACAGGAATTCATCGCGCAGGCACTTACATCACCGCTTAATTTTGCGGTTGCCCTTGTTGGCGTCTTCGTTTTTGCGTTCGGTTTGTTTGGTGCCTTACGCCCGCCATCATTGACGGCTTTCGTCGGGCGCATCTGGGCATCTCCACCGGGGGCTGGCCTTATTCTGGTTGTCCGGGCGGCATTGGGATTTCTTCTCATCGCCGCCGCTTCGGGCACGCTCTTTCCAAAGACACTCTTCGTGCTCGGAGTGCTCGCGCTGGTCAAAGCATTATCCATCCCGTTGCTAGGGCGCACGCGACAGCAAAAAATCCTCAAGTGGTGGTGCCTGCAGCCAGCCCGTTACATTCGTGACTGGTCGCTGCTCGCTTGTGCTTTCGGCCTATTTTTGACTTACGCCGCAACATCGGCTCGCAACGACGTCATCAACAATGTCATTGCCAAATCGGAACGATTCCTCGCAGCCAAAGGAGAGTGCACGGATGCCCGCAGCGCGATTCTATATCTCCTTCTGTCCGGAGCCTCCAGATGAAGCTCATTCACCAACCACACCCATGAAAACAATCGGATACCAAAAGATGCTTGTCATATATTCCGGACTGATGGCCGCATCAGTCATTCTGGCCGAGATGACCCTGCCACGAATGAGTGGTGCTGAGTTTGATAAGAAGCTTTCACGGGACACCAGTGACGTGCGTGTCCCGGGTCAGATGGCCAGCAGCTATGCAGATGTAGTGCAACGCATTCTCCCCAGTGTGGTGAGCATCGGGACGTATTCCAAGTCGAGCAGGCGCAGCTTTCAATTCGAAATGTCGCCGGATGATCTGAAACACCTGCCGCCCATGTTCCGCGATTTTTTTGGAGACTGGCTGGACCGTCGTGGACCTGAACTACCTCGTGAACCTGAGCGCAGGCGAACGCTGCCAGACAAGCCTGTGCAAACAGGACTCGGCTCCGGTGTCATCATCACAACCGATGGTTACATTCTCACCAACAATCATGTCGTGCATGAGGCGGATGAACTAAAGGTGGAGGTCGCGGGGCGTAAGGGTGAGTTTATCGGCAAAGTCATCGGCACCGATCCACAGACCGATGTCGCTTTGATCAAAATTAACGCGGATGGTCTGACCCCGGCCACCATTGGCGACAGCTCCAGACTGAGAGTGGGTGACATCGTGCTCGCGATTGGTTCGCCCATGGGGCTTGAGCAATCCGTGACCCAAGGAATCGTCAGCGGACTGGGGCGCAGCAACCTTGGCATCATTGGCGACCCTCAACAGGGGCAAGCTGGCTACGAGAACTTTATCCAGACGGATGCCGCCATCAATCCGGGCAATTCAGGCGGGCCGCTTCTTGATGCCCAAGGACGAGTTGTGGGACTGAACACAGCGATCGAAACACGTAGCGGCATGTTTGCCGGGATCGGTCTGGCGATCCCCGTCAACATGGCCATCTCCGTGGCTCGTGATCTGCTGGATGACGGCAAAGTGCAGCGTGGTTTCCTGGGCATCGAAATGGATCTGATCGACGCCAGCATGGCGGAATACCTGGGACTGGAGCATGAGGCAGGTGTGATCGTCAACGCCGTCGTGGCCGACTCGCCCGCAGCCAGCGCAGGGTTTCAAGAGGGTGATGCGATCATCAGCATCAATGGCCAGAGCGTCTCCAGTCCTGCACAACTCCGCCTTGTCGTCAGCGCCCATCATCCCGGCACTGAAGTGAAGTTCGGCGTGGTGCGTTACAACGATCAATTGAAGCGCCCTGAGCGAATTGAGTTGACCGCCAAACTGCGACAGATCCCTGACAAGCTTGGAGGCAAAGTCGAGGAGAAGCCATCCGATGTTGGAAAAACAAAATCAGGCAGCACTTTCCTCAAAGGTGTCACCATTGACAATCTGACCGACGAGCTCCGTCAGAATTATAAAGTCGCCGACACTGTCGAAGGCGTGCTCGTCACCTCGGTTGATAAGAAGTCCGCCTCGGCCCTCGTCCTTGAGGATGGTGATGTCATCATTCAGGTCAACCGCAAGGCAGTGAAGAACGTGACCGAGGCCGTGGCAGCCAGCAGCGGAGAAGGGGAGAGCATGGTGCTCAAAGTTATCCGCGATGGCCGGACCAAGCTTCTGATTGCGAAAAAGTGAACTCACCGATCATCACCTGACAAAAACCACATCCACACCCGACTCGTTATGACACTGACTCCAGCGCATATCACCTTCCGTCACACGAAGCCATCGCCTGCCGCCGAATTCCGCATTCAGGAGGAGGCCGCAGACCTTGATCGTT
>JBILPY010000405.1:0-4514 GCA_044373575.1 Prosthecobacter sp.
AAAGACTTGAAGGTTTGGCTCTATTAAGGAATTATTTAACTTATCCAAATAATCAGTGTATTGCTAGAAAACTCATGAAAACTACTTCTCTGCTCGTTGCTCTGGCTATCAGCGCCTGTGATATGTCTGTTTTCGGGCAAGGTTACCCTGCTGCTGGCACTGGTCTTGGGGCCCCGACAATGCCCGCCCCGCCCATGCCGCCGACCCCACCGCCGAGCATGGGATATTCCAACCCTGCCTACACTGGTATGTCGCCGACGCTATCAGCGCCGACAGTTGGCTCCCCCTATGCGGGGCCGACGATGGCAGATCCTTATGCCAATTATGGCTACCAGCAGCCTGCGCAGACCAATGCCTGGGGCAGTACGGTGCAGCAGAGCATGGGCAGCACGAGTCCCTCAATGCTAAATTACAAGTATGTAGAAGCCTTCTACCGCTTCACCGATCCGAAGGACAGTGAGATGAATGGCAGTCACGGTCTTGGCGTGGCGCTGGTCATGGATCTGCCAACCATATTCTTCCTCAAAGGCTCCTTCACTTGGAACAGCGGCAGTGGAGAGCAGACCGCCAGAGGGGCCGCCAATGCCGACTACGACCTCTCCACGATCACCATCGGTGGGGGAGCCTTCATGCCGATCACGCAAAAGCTGCATTTCGTCGGTGAAGTCGGCCTCGTGTATGCCAATTTCCAGGCGGATGGCATCAACAAAAGCTACACTGATGGTGGCATCTATGTCCGCCCAAGTCTGCGATATCAGGTCTTGGACTGGATGGAAGTGCAGGCTGGCGTATCTGTGGCGAGCACAGACGATTACAATTCGAAGGTGTTCGATGTCGGAGGTTACTTTCGCGTGATGCCACTGTTTGACCTGAACATCGGAGCTGATTTCGGGGATCAATCACGCGGTTTCAAAGCGGGCGGTCGTCTCCGCTGGTGATGCTTTGTCCAGTAGATTGTTTCATGGCCAACACCCGCCCCGCTATTGCTTGGGCGGGTTTTTTTCGCCTTCGGATGCAGGCTTAAGTTCCACGGTCTTCGCCCCGCCCACGGTCTGCGGAGCGAGTCTCGCGCGCCAGATGTAGCGCTGGAAGAGCACCTTCACGCTCGCCGTCATCGGCACGGCAAGAATTGCACCGAGGAGACCGCCGAGAAGCAGCGCCCAGACGAGCACGCTGGCGATCACGGTCATGGGGTGTAGGCCCACGGCCTCGCCTACGATGCGCGGTGTGATAAAGAGACCATCGATCTGCTGAACGATGATGAAGATCACCGTCACCGCCAATGGCAGAGCCCACCAGGGGTCGCCTGGAATGAGGGCGCTGCCGCCTTGCACGGCACCGATGATCACGGCAGGAATCCAGCACAGAGCAATGCCGAGGTAGGGGATGATGCCGGCGAGGCAGAGTGCCAGACCGATGAGCAGCCCGAAGTCGAGGCCGATGATCATCAGTCCGGCACCGGTGGCGAGGCCATTGATCCCGCTGACGAAGAGTTGACCTCGGAAGAAGGCGACGAGGTAGCTGTTGATCTCTGTCAGGCAGGCGACGAGCTCATCTTTAAAGGCACTCGCTCGCAGGGGCAAGTAGTCCGACCACTGCTGCTTGATCTTCGCGCTCTCGATCAGGAAATAATAGAGGTAGAGCGGCACAATGATGAAGCTCAACATGAAGCCAAACACACCGAGGAAACCACCGACACTGGAGCCGATGAATTTACTCACATTGCGCAGTACGGTCGGCAGAGTGGTCTGCACCCAGTCACCGGTGAGCAGCGTTTTGAAGTCGACGTCGAAGGTGCTCTCGGAGGCATCCAATGGTGCCGCACTGGGAGTGGTGAGGGGCGGAACTGGCACCGTAATGGCAGGTGCGGGGTCCGTGGATGTGTGAGGTATGAGAGTGATTCCGTAGTCGGCTTCCACCTTGGCTGCGAAATCGAGCACGGCTGTGCGTGCCTTCACCGTGTAGCCGGGGACTTTCTTGGCGAGGTTCGCCGTTTGATCTGCGATCTTCGGCACGATCCACCAGCCGAGTCCTGCTAAAGCGAGAGAGAAGACAACGAAGGCGAGCAGTACGGACGGTTGTCGTTTCAAGCCGCGTCGCTCCAGCCAGGCCACACCGGGCTCCAGTAGGTAGGCTAGCACGGCAGCCACGGCGAAAGGGACGAGGATCGGCTGAAGGAAGCCGAGGATCTGAGTGCCGAGGTAAATGAAGCCGATGGCGAGTGCGCCGATCACAGTCAGCGAGAGGGCTGTCACGGCAGTCCAGAGCGCGTTCCTTTGAAAAGCAGTCGGGAGATTTTTCATGGGGAGAGAGTGGGAGCGCGGACATCTGCGCGCGCTGGTTCTAGCCAGATACGCACCGGATGAGAATTGCAATTTTTACCTCATGTTGTAACCGCCTGCTCACATGCTCCAGATTCCAGACCATCCTTTCCGCGCCCTGATTTTCGACTGCGACGGCACCCTCGTGGACTCCATGCCGTTGCATTACCGCGCCTGGGTGGCATCGCTGAACCACCATGCAGCGCCCTTTGATTTCACTGAGGACTACTTCTACTCGAAGGCCGGAGTGCGTGAGCAGGATGTGGTGAAGCTGCTGAATGCCGAATACGGCACGCAAGTTGACCCTGATTCCGTGGCGGACTTCAAGGCCGAACTCTTTGCCCAAATGATCCCCCAGGTCGCAGCCGTGCGCCCAGTGGCCGACTATGCCCGCTCCATGCACGGGAAGCTGCCGATGTCTGTGGCCTCAGGCAGCGAGGAGCACATCGTGCGAGGTTGCCTTTCGGCGAATGATCTTCTGCACCTCTTCGATGACATCATCATCACGCCGCGTCTCGTCGCGCGCGGCAAGCCAGCGCCGGACATGTTTCTGCTGGCTGCCGAACGCATGGGAATCGCACCTGAAGACTGCCTAGTGCTGGAGGACGGGCAGTCCGGCATTGATGCAGCGGAGGCTGCGGGAATGAAGTGGGTCTTCGTTCCCCGCACGCTGAGATAGGTCAGCTCTCCGTGTGCTTGCCGAGGGCGCGGAACTTTTGGTAGCGCTCTTCGAGCAACTGCGCGGTGGGGAGCTTTTCCAGATGCGTGATCGCTGCGACTACGGCGTCTTTCAGTGATGACGCGGCGGCTTCGTGATCATTGTGGGCGCCACCGAGTGGCTCGGGGACGATCCCATCAATGACGCCGAGCTGGGAGAGGTCCTGGGCGCTAAGTTTCAGTGCCGAAGCGGCTTCCGGAGCATGTTCACGATGTTTCCAAAGAATGGCTGCGCAGCCTTCAGGACTGATGACCGAATAGTAGGCGTTCTCCATCATGAGCACACGGTCAGCAATGCCGATGCCAAGCGCGCCACCGCTGCCGCCTTCGCCGATGACCACGGCGACGACGGGCGTGCGAAGCAGCATCATCTCACGCAGGTTGAAGGCGATGGCTTCGGCAATGTTGCGCTCCTCGGCGCCGATGCCAGGAAAAGCACCTGGGGTGTCGATCAATGTGACAATGGGCAGGCCGAACTTCTCGGCGAGACGCATCACACGCAGGGCCTTGCGGTAACCTTCGGGATGGGCGCTACCGAAATTGCGCAGGAGGTTTTCCTTGGTGTCGCGGCCTTTTTGATGGCCGATGACGACGACCTTCTTCCCACCCCAGATGGCAAAGCCAGCCGGCATGGCGTGGTCATCACCCACGTGGCGGTCACCATGGACCTCGATGAATTCATCGCAGCAATGCTTCACGTAATCTAGCATGAAGGGCCGGTTGATGTGTCGGGAAATTTGCACGCGTTGCCATGGGTTGAGATTGGTGTGGATATCGCGCTGGAGGGCATTGGCCTTCTTTTCCAGTTCGGTGATCTGGCTGGCAAGCTTGTCGCTGGGTTTGCTGGCGAGCTTCTTTTTTGCTTCCTCGATTTCTTCGCGAAGTTTGACGACGGGTTTTTCGAATTCCAAAACTTGTTTCATAGGCAGGGAAAGGGATGGGTGGGCTGGCTTAACGGATAAAATAGAGTTTTGAGCTATTGCGGACGAGCGCAAACAGTTCTTCGAGGTCGGCACGGTCTAAAAAGACCCCGGTATCTGGAGCGACCTCGATGAGGTCCGATACTGATGATGTGTCAGATTTCTTGGATTTTGTCTCCGGTGTGGGCTCGGCCACCACCACCACTGCTTTGGCCACCGGCGGCGTGCGCAATACCACACCCGCACGACTGCCGGGCAGCCACTTCTCCGCATCGACATAGCGAGGATCGGTGGACAGCACCGACTTGCCATCTGACACGGCAGACTTGCCCTTGATCTCCATCTCCGCAGGCACCTTCATGCTCGGCGGCAGGCGCAGATCCACTGCACGGTATTCTTTGAAGAAGTATTCTTTGTCACCGGATTTGCGGCGGAGCGTCACCGTCTTGTCAGAGACATCCACGACGACGGAGAAATCCAGCGGCACGAGCGTGAGATGATCCCCCGGCTGGAGGGTAATCCCCATCAGGCCATTCAAACGCACGAGCATGTCCAT
>JBILPY010000406.1:0-4490 GCA_044373575.1 Prosthecobacter sp.
GTGCTTCTACCGGATGATCACGGCATCCTCTTCCCGCACGGCTATGTGCTGCAAACGGGCGAGGTGCGCCGCTTCGACACCGGACTGCCCCCGATGCGTTTCGAGCGGCGCATCCCAGCGGCGAATGGCGAGGACACGCTGTTTGTTTTCAGCCATCTCGAAAGCGGATCGTATCTGCTGCTCAGCTACAATCTCATCACGCAGAGCATCGCTACGCCGCAGCCATGCCACGGCTACAGCCTCTTCCCGTCGGGCGAACTCATGCTCTTCGATGCCGATGCAGAGCCGCGCAAACATCACGTCGTGCAGGTAT
This sequence comes from Prosthecobacter sp., assembly GCA_044373575.1. Taxonomy (GTDB): domain Bacteria; phylum Verrucomicrobiota; class Verrucomicrobiia; order Verrucomicrobiales; family Verrucomicrobiaceae; genus Prosthecobacter. The sequence goes on from JBILPY010000406.1 coordinate 314, forward strand.
GGCGCACGCCTTTCCTCACCGCCGATGTCAGCGAGGCCAAGGCCACGCAGACATTCCTGAGCAAGATCGGCAACGCCGAAATTGTCCGTGCGATGGCAGAGTGTCGTGGCGTGCTGACGCTGCTGGCGAAAGACGACTCCTTCTCCGGCCTCTACGTCGAACTCGTGCGCTCCTGCGGCGACATCGCCGACAGCTACTTTTGGGTAGGCAAAGAAGAGGCGCATGATCTCAAGACGACGCTCATCGAGATCAAAACGACCGCTGAAGCCGCGCTGGGCGAGTTTGAGAAAGTGCGCCGCATGAGGAAGACGGCGGCTGATCAGACCACCGCGCTGCAAGAGAAGTCGCAGAAGGCCCTCAATGCCGCCAGCAACACCGATCCGAGCGACATCCTCGGCTTTGTGCAGCTCCTCACGACTCTGCGTGAACTGCGAGGCCAGATCATCGCCCTGCGCGATGTGCGCTACACGGATGCGGCGGTCATCGACCAGATGGACAAGTCCGTGGCCGAGGGCGCGGACAAGCTCAGCGCGAAATGCGTGGCCTTCCTGCTCAAGCCGGAGGCGCTTGATCCGTATCGGAAGCAAATCAGCGAGCAGCAGGCTCGGGTGCCGACGTTGGTGAAAGTCACCGAGGCGCAGGAGGTCGAGCAAGCGCTCGCGAAAGCCAGCAGCGAGCTGGAGATGCTCACCGCCATCGTCAGCGGGCTGAAGATTCAAGATGCCACGGAGACCACGCGCATCATCGAGGGCATCAGCACGCTGTTTGCGCAGCTCAATCAGGTGCGCAGTGTGCTGCGGAACCGACGCAACGACCTCGCGAAAACGGAAGGCGCGGCGCAGTTTCAGGCGCAGCTCAGTTTGCTGAGTCAAAGCGTGCTGAACTACCTCGAAGTGGCCACCACGCCGGAGAAGTGCGATGAATCACTCACGCGTGTGCTCGTGCAGATCGAGGAGATGGAGACGAAGTTCTCTGACTTCGATGACTATGCGGCGGAGCTGGTGAAGAAGCGTGAGGAAGTGCAAACGGCCTTTGAATCGCGTCGCCAAGGCCTCAGCGATGCGCTGAACCGCCGCTGCGGCAGCCTGGGTCAGTCTGCGGAGCGCATTCTGACGAGCATTCGCAATCGTCTGGCAAACTTTGCCAAACCGGAGGAAGTCCACGCCTGGCTCGCTGCGGATGCGATGGTCGCGAAGCTGCGAGATCTCATCGACGAACTGCGCAAGCTCGGCGACAGCGTGCGCGCGGATGAACTCGGCACGCGGCTGAAAACCGTGCAGCAGGACTCGCTGAAGCAGATCCGCGACAAGTCGGAGATCTTTGTTGGCGGCGGAGATTTGATCCAGCTCGGCCAGCATCAGTTCAGCGTGAACAAACAGCCGCTGGAGCTGACCATCCTGCCGCGCGATGGCGGTCTGGCGTATCACCTCACAGGCACACGATTCTTTGAGAAGGTCGAAAGCGCCGAGCTGGAGACGCAGCGCCGTGCGTGGGATCAGGCGGTGGTTTCGGAGAATGAGCAGGTGTATCGCGCGGAGTATCTCGCCTGGCAGATGATGAAAGCTGGCGGCGATGACGTGGCCGCCTTCATGGCCCAGCGCTACGATGAAGGCTACACCAAGGGCGTGCATGACCATGACGCGGCACTGCTTTTGAAGCCGCTGCGAGAGATGGAGACCGCGCTCGGGCTGCTGCGGCATTCACCGGCTGCTCGTGGCTATGCGCGGCTGTTTTGGCACGCATGGAGTGAAGATGACGACAAAAAAGCTCTCGCTGCGCGGATGCAGTCGAAGGGAAGAATGTGGGAGCTGCTGGGGATTTCGAATGCAGATGGCGATGACGAGCTGGTGAAGCGCATTATGGAGTGGCGACGAGTCGTCGCCCAGAAGGGCAAGGGCGACGAGTCGTCGCCACTCCATATCGCCGCGTGCCTCCTCGACGAATTGCAGTCGAAGACGCACTTCACACGCTCGGCGGCGGCTTTGGAGCTGCTGCGTGCGTTTCGAAAAGAACTGACGGCAAAACGAGCGGCGAAGGATTTTGAGGAAACCCTCACGGCGCTGGCTGCTCAGCCCTTGCTGGCATTTGAGATCGCCTTGGAGTGGGTCACCGCTTTGAATCCGACGGCAGATCGCGGTGTGCTGATCGAAACGGCGGCGATGGTCGTCACGAATGATCAACCGCCTGCGGCGACACCGACGGAGCCAAGTTCACGCATCACGATCACTGGTTTGACCGGCACTCATGCGCGGCTCAGCGACTCGAAGATGGAACTCGACTACCATGAGTTCACGACGCGGCTGCAACGCTACGAGGCGGATGTCGTGCCTGCCTTTGTGGCCTTCCAGAAGCTGAAGCACTCGCTGGCGGAGGCGCGGCGGAAAGACTTGCGGCTGGATCAGTTCAAGGCGGGCGTGCTCAGCTCGTTCGTGCGGAATCGCCTGATCGATCAGGTGTATCTGCCGCTCATCGGCGCGAATCTCGCGAAGCAACTCGGTGCGGCGGGCAAGGACACGCGCACAGACCGCATGGGCATGCTGCTGCTCATTTCACCGCCGGGTTACGGCAAGACGACGCTCATGGAGTATGTGGCGAGCAGGCTCGGCATCACGCTGGTGAAGATCAACGGGCCTGCGCTGGGGCATCAGGTGACGTCTTTGGACCCGAGCGAAGCGCGGAACGCGAGCGCTCGTGAAGAAATCGAGAAGCTGAACCTCGCCTTTGAGATGGGTGACAACGTCATGATTTATCTCGACGACATCCAGCACACGAACCCCGAGTTTCTGCAAAAATTCATCCCGCTGTGCGATGGCACGCGCAGGATCGAAGGCGTCTTCAAAGGCGAGGCCAAAACCTACGATCTGCGCGGCCGCAAAGTCGCCGTTGTGATGGCAGGCAACCCCTACACCGAAGTCGGCGGCAAATTCCAAGTGCCGGACATGCTGGCGAACCGCGCCGACACTTACAACCTCGGCGACATCCTCGGCGGGCATCAGGAGGTCTTTAAAGACAGCTACATCGAGAACGGACTCACCAGCAATGCCACGCTCGCGCGGATCGCGTCACGCAGTCATGCGGATGCGCTCGCCGTGCTCAAGATCGCGCAAACCGGCACGCGGGAAGGTGTGGAGTTCGAAGGCAGCTTCAGTGCGGAGGAGATCAATGACGCCGTCGTGGTCATGGAGAAGCTGCTGCATGTGCGCGAGATCATCCTGCGCGTGAATCAGCAGTATGTGGCCAGCGCGGCGATGGAAGACGCCTACCGCATTGAGCCGCCGTTCAAGCTGCAAGGCAGCTACCGCAATATGAACAAGATCGCGGAGAAAATCCTGCCACTGATGACCGATGCCGAAGTTGCGCAGCTCATCGCCGATCACTATCGAGGCGAAGCGCAGACGCTGAGTGGTGCCGCGGAGGCGAATCTGCTGAAATGGCGCGAGATCAATGGTCTGGCGACCGAAGAAGACAAAGTCCGCTGGGACGAGATCAAGCGCACCTTCAAGCGCAACCTCCTCACCGGCGGCGCAGGTGAAAACGACCCCATCAATCGCATCACCGGCCATTTGAGCGCCTTCACGGTCGGTTTGGAGAAAATCGAGCAAGCCGTGAGCAAGCCGACCCTTTCCGATGTGACCATCGAGCGCCTGCAAAAGATCATCGAAGGACTGCGCGCTGTCCCGGTGAACGTGGAGATCAAGGTGCAGCCAGTGGAGAGGGAAGCGGCGGGTGAGTCACCCGTGGATGTTTCCAGCCAAGTGAAGCAGGTATAGCAAAGCGCTCTGCGCGTTATGGACTGACTTTGCTCAACGCCTCCGAGACGTTGTCCACACTGAGCAACTCGGGCAGCACGACTGGCTCGGCTTGACCTGGGAGATAGAGCACGTTCACGGGCACAGCGGCTTTGCCGAGAGCGGATATTGCTTGGGTGATGCGGGGGTCTTCGTTCGTCCAGTCGGCTTTGAGTAGGACGACTTTTTTCTCGGCGATGAGTTTCTTCAGAGCTTCGTTTTTATAGACGCGTTTATTCACCTGACAGGTGACGCACCACTGGGCGGTGAAGTCGATATAGACAGGTTTGTTGGCGGCACGAAGTTCGGCGACTTTTTCGGGGGACCATTCGGCCCATTTGTCTTCTTTGACCGGCCAGCCAGCATAGAGGCCACCCCCGATGCTGAGC
>JBILPY010000407.1:0-4480 GCA_044373575.1 Prosthecobacter sp.
CTCTTGGGAGCGTTCGTGCTTCGGGCTTCGGCATTCCTTCGTCATTCGGATTTCGTCATTCGTCATTCCACCGCGGCTCCGCCCTCATCGCGGTGTTTTGGATGATCGCGGTCATGGGGATGGTCGTTCTTGCGGGAGCGAAGGCTCTCCAATCCGACACACAGGCCACGCGCGAACTTCGCGGACGCACCTTTGCCAAACGGCTCGCTCAGATGGGCCTCGAAGTCGCACGACATCCGGCCATCCAGATGGACGATGGTTTGCTGCACTACACCTCCCCTGAAGGCGGCTACGATGTAAAACTCACCACCGAAGAAGCCCGGCTGAACATCAACGTCCTGCTCGCCAGTGGCGACAAAGTGCTGCTGCCGCGCTTGTTCGGAGCCTGGGGACTCAAGCCGGAGCAAAGCGGCGCGCTCATCGACGCGTTGCGCGACTGGATCGACGAGGACGACAAGTCCAGCCTGAATGGCGCGGAGAAGCGGGATTACCAAAAAGCAGGCTTTGAAGGCCTACCCTTTAACAAACCCTTCCACGAGGTGGAAGAGATGCTCATGGTGCGCGGCATGGATGTCATCAACGTCATGCGTCCCGACTGGCGCGAATGGTTCACCGTCATGGGCGATGGTCGAGTCGATGTGAATGAAGCCCGCGCCGAACTCATTGCCCTCATCGCCAATGTGCCCATCGAGCGCGTGACACCTCTTTTAACACTCCGTGCAGGCAAAGACGGCGCGATGCACACCCGCGATGACAACCGCCTCAACTCGCCTGTGCAGGTCGCCCAACTCCTCGGCGTGTATCAGCCCCAGACCGTCGAACTGCTGACGCGCTGGGTTCAATTCGCCGGACCTATCAAACGCCTGGAAAGCACCGGCTACTTTGGCGACATCCGCCGCCGACTTGTGCTCATCGTGCAAAACCAACAAGCCATCTGGCGTGGCGAACTTCCCCTTTCCTCTCATGGCTCGTAATCGCAAACCCACACACGATCTCCTGCTCCCTGGAGCGGACGGCTGGTCCCGCTGGACCGGCATGGAGGGCACTGCTTGTGATCATGCCGCCGACTTCGGTCAAAGCGCGGGCGTCTTTGCCAAAGAAATTCATCGTCGCATCCTCGCGCTGCCTGCCTCTCATGCCTGGGTGCTGCCCGCGTGGCTGCACGGCCAGCCTGAGCATCTGCGTGACATGGCGCTGCTGCATCTGGAGCGCATCGGCGTGCGCGTGACTGATCCCGAGCACGGCCTGCAAGTCCGCCGCCTTCAGGAAAAAGATGGCGCACATCTCACCTGCATCCTCGCACTGAAAGAGCAGGCCGCGCCGCTCTGGGACATGCTGCGCTTGCCGGATGAAGTCGTGCTCAGCGCGCAGTGCCGCGACCTGCCCGCCGACAGCATCATCCTCCAGCGCGAGATGAGCCGCCTCGTCGTCACCATCACGAATGGCAGCCACATCGTTTATTGCAGCCCGCTTTCCGCGCATCGGCTCGATGAACGCGCGCTGAGCGAGCTGAACCATCTTTGTCTCCAGCTCGGTTTCCAAAGAGTGCTCGGCAAGGTGGATAGCATCGTCCTCTGGCTCGATGACGAAGGTGACGTCGCGCAGATCGAGCGCGTCACCGGACTGCCTGCCCGCCGCGAAAGCATCCCCGCGCCGCGTTTACCAGCGAAGGACAGCAGCACGCTCGTCCCGGCCGACATCCTCGCCGCACGTCAGCGTGCTCAGGCCAGTGCCCGCACCCGTGTCACCGCGCTCAGCATCGGACTCGCTTTGGCGGCCTGCATCGCCGTCATGATGGTGCTCATCACCACCGCCACTCGCGAGCGTGACATGCTGCGGGATAAGATCGCCGATCTCACCCCGCGTGCCTCGCAGGTGCTGGATCAAAAGAAAGCCTGGCAGGAAGCCGCGCCCGCCGTCGATCCCAGCGCCGGGCCGATGCAGGTCTTGCTCGACATCATGACCCCGACCAGCAGCACGGAAGTCGGCATGACCAGCTTCGAGTGGACACCCAGCACGCTCGCTCTTCGTGGACGCACCGCCTCGCCATCCTTGGCCCTGCAATACACGAAAGAGATCACCGAGGTCGAAGCACTCAGCCGCTACGCTTTTGAGACTCCTGCACCGCAGATCGCCAGCGACAACAGTGCCACCTTTGAACTGAAAGGAGAAGCCCAGCCATGAAGCGCAGTGAAAAAATCCTCCTGACACTCTTTGGCGTGCTCTTCCTCGTCATCATTGGCGGTGGAGCCGTGGCCATGGGCATCAAGCATTACATGGCCATCCTGGAAGAAAACGACGGCCTCCGCACGCGCATCATCGAGATGAACGAAGCCATCGCCCAAGGCAGCGAGTGGCAGCGCCGCCACGACTGGCTGGACAAGCAAGTGCCCAGCTTCACCTCACGCCAGGAGGCCTCCACCCGCCTGCTGGAGACCATTCAAAAAGAGGCCGACCAGCTCTCACTCAACCTCACCGACCGCCAGTTCCTCGAACCCGTGAAGGCGATGGGCCCAGATGGTCTGCCATTGGAGGAAGAAGGCGGCTACTTCGATCAAGCCTCCGTCAAAGTCATCCTCAGCAAGGTGAAGGAAAGGCCGCTCTTCGAGTGGATGCACAAGCTGCAAGCGCCCGAAGGCTTCCTCGGCATCACCCGCCTGCAAATCACCCCTGCCGGTGAAGGCAAGACCGTGAACGTCGAAGCCGAGATCACGCAGTTTTATCGTGAGAAGGGGCCAGCCAAATTCAGCAAAGCCAACACGCCATGAAATTTTCAGTTCTCAGTTCTCAGTTCTCGGTTCTCAGTTGGTTTGCACTAGCGCTGACTGCACATGCAGCGGACACGCCGGTCGTCCACCCGAGGCTCGATCACTACGCCGCACTCTGGCAGCGCTCCGTCTTCACCACGAAAGACCTGCCATCTCCCGACGCACCCACCGGGCCCATCTTCACGGACAATCTCAGCCTCGCAGGCACCTACGAGATCGATGGGCAATTCGTCGCCATCCTCCTCGACCGCACGATCACACAGTTCACAGAGGCCCGCATCGGCAGCGAGAACGAGCAAGGTATCAAGGTCCGCAAAGTCCAGCCTGGAGCCACCATGGACAAAACCCGCGTCCAACTCCAGAAAGGCGACATCGCGGGATGGGTGAGTCAGAGCGATGCTGCTGCCGCGCCAGCAGATCCAGCACCGCAGATCCGTCAGGCTCAGCCAGCCTATGCACCCACGGCAACTCCACTGCTGCCACCTCCAGCCACCAGCAACGCAGCCCCTGCCCCGGCGGCCCGAGGGCCAGCCATGAACAACGACGTGCCTCTCCCGCCGCCCTGATGGCACTTGGAAAGATGGACAAGAGTTGAATTTCAAGTTGCCAGCTTTGGAGGGGAAGCGGAGCTTACATCACATGTCTGGACTCGTGGAGATCCCCCCGCATAACCTATTGGCCGCCGTTCAGGTGTTCTTCGCCTTGTCCATCGGACATGCGATGATGGACTTTCCCTTTCAGGGAGAGTACATAGCCACCGGCAAGAACTGGAGACTTTTAAAGAAACTCCAGGACCCTTCACGGCCCGTACAGATCTGGATCTGGTGCATGAGCGCTCATTGTTTTTTGCACGCGGGCGCGGTTTGGCTGGTCACCGGCTCCTTCCTGTTTTGTCTGATCGAGTTCGCCGCCCACTGGATCATTGATGTGCTGAAGTGCAGCGGCAAAACGAACTTCCATCAGGACCAGTTGATGCACTACTTCTGCAAGCTGTCCTATGTGGTGGTTCTCTATGTCGGCTTCAAGCTGCCGTTTTGACGAGCGCGCAGCCTCAGACAAAGAACTGAAATAAGCAGCGTGCCAGCGAACCACCACGGCCACCATGTGAGGCTGGCGGCAAAGACCTTCGGATCTTCGGCAGGGAGGTGCAGGCGGCCTTCCAACCAGTGCGTGTGCCAGCCAAAAAGCAGCGTCATGCCGCCGTAGGCGAGGTTCATGGTCATTCCGCGAAAACTCAACGCGGTGGCCCGGCGTTCGGAACTGACTTCGGCATTCAGGTAATGGGAGAGGAAGAACTGGAGGAAGCGCATCCCGAGCATCAGTGGCATGATCAAAGCCACGCCGAGCCAGCCTGACTGCGGATGCGCGGCACAAAGCAGACTGCCGAAGATCACGAGCGCCAGCCCGGTGAAGTTTCGTGTCATGGAGTAGCGCCCCGTGCATCGCTCCATGAGACCGGCGGTGAGCAGGCCGAGCATGGATGCCACGGTGCCGATGACGCCATACCAGCTCTCGCTGATGCCGACGAGGCGGTAGAAGTTCGAGGCCACGGTGAGAAAGAGTCGGATGACGCTGTCGAACACGAGACCGAGCACGATGATCTTCAGCGCGGCATTCGTGTGCCAGATCCAGCGCCCAGTTTCGATGATGCCACGCACCGCTTCGCGGACACGTTCGGCTAGGCTGGACTTCATGGCCACCAGCGGATCTTC
>JBILPY010000048.1:0-14530 GCA_044373575.1 Prosthecobacter sp.
GATCAGTACCCACTGCCCCTTTTCCTTCAGCACCCGATCCCACAATCCAAGATCCCGAAAGCTCTTCGTGCTGGTCCCCGACCGCGCATGATTCACCACCGTGGCCTTCGGCATGAACTCACCGAGCATCTGCCCCCAGCCAGCAAGGTCTGGCCGGTCTTTCGGCGGATTCAACACCGTCGCCACCGTGGAATCACCCGCGAGGACGACTTTCATAGGCTCTTGCGAAAAGCCGGTGATGACGAGGAAGAACGATGCAGAAAGGGCAATGAAACGCATGAATCGAGTACGACGACTCGGCTCAGAACAATTCACCAATGGTCGTGCCTTCCGTCAGCGCCACGGGGCGGCCATCGGAGGAGCGGTAGCTAATCTCGCGGTAGTCGTAGCCGAGGGCGGCGTAGATGCTGGCGTGGATGTCGGAGGGGGAGATAGGACGCTCTTTGGGATAGGTACCCGTAGCATCGCTGCTGCCGATGACCTGTCCGCCGCGGACGCCACCGCCAGCGAGTAGGACGCTGTAGCAGCCGGGCCAGTGATCGCGGCCAGCGTCGGTGTTGATCTTTGGCGTGCGGCCAAACTCACCCATCCAGACGACAAGCGTGCTTTCGAGCAGGCCGCGTTCTTCGAGGTCATCGAGCAGCGCGGCGTAGGCCTGCTCCATCGGCGGCACGAGACGGTTCTTGAGGCCGTTGAAGTTGTCCTTGTGCGTGTCCCAGGTGATCGACGGGCCGTTCACGGTGGTGACAAAACGCGTGCCGGACTCGATCAAGCGACGCGCGAGCAAGTGCGACTGGCCCCAGCTATGCCGACCGTAGCGTTCGCGGACTTTGTCGGGCTCTTTGGAGAGATCAAAAGCCTCTGCCGCCTTGCCAGATTGCAGCAGTTGAGCGGCCTGTTGGTTGAAGATGTCGATCTCACCCACCTGAGGTGATGTAATGGGTTGTACCGCTGCGCTAAGGTCACTCAGCAGCGAGAGCCGCTCCTGGAAACGCGCGGGCGTCAGGCTGGTATCGAGCCCCATGTTCCGCACACGGAAGCTGGCCGCGTTTGGATCATCATCAAGCACGTAGGGGTCGTAGCGTTTGCCGAGACAACCACCAAACTGACCCGGCGTGAGATAGACCTTGCTGTCGCAGTGGGGGAAAGGCGTGATCACATACGGTGGCACGCCTTTGCTAAAGCCATCGCGCTGCGCCAGCCAGCCGCAGAGGGTGCCGACACCGGGGAGATCGGTCGGACTCGGATTAATCAGCGTGCTGTCCACGCGATATGGCCTGCCCGTCGTGGCCCAATGCATACCGCCATTGTGGCTGCTGTGTCCGTGATGAACGCTGCGGATCAACGCCAGCTTGTCCATGCGCTTCGCCATCTGTGGCAGCAACTCCGTGATGTGGATGCCGGGCACGTTCGTTTTGATCGTCTTGAACTCACCACGAATCTCTGAAGGCGCATCAGGCTTCGGGTCCCAGAGGTCGATGTGACTCGGCGCACCACCGTTGAAGATGAAGATCACCGACTTCGCCTTGCCCAGACCAATGCTGCTGGGTTTTGAAGGCGCGCCCAATGCCGAGAGCTGGCTCAGTCCAAAATTCAGCATCCCCATGCCGCCGGCATGAAGCACGCTGCGCCTTTTCAGGCGAATCTCTGGAAGCTGGGAAGCCATCGCGGCAAACTTACGATGCTGTAGAGCTGATCTTGCTCAGCTCCGCCACTTCAGGTCCACCTTGATCCCATTCCATTCATGATCGGTGAGATGAGTATGTGTTGTGAAGCTTCCGCCAGTCGCACTCAGGTTCGCCATCGTCCAGCCAGTGGTGGAGGTCTTCTTGTCTGCCACATACGAGGTCGCGGGCGTGTTCAGGATGTGGATGCCTTGGTGCGAGTTGAAGTCACGATGGTGAATGTGCCCGTGGATATAGGCTTTGACCTGCGGACGCTTCACCAGCTCCTGCCAGAGCGCCTCCGAGTCTTCCAGCCCACCTGGGAAGTGCAGTGGATCGCCGCCGAGACGAGGATTGTGATGGGCAAAGAGCAGCGCGGGTTTGTCCGCATGTTCATCGAGCAGCTTTGTCAGCCAGTTCATCTGCGCCTCGCCGATGAGCCCTTGGGTGATCATTGTGGCCTTGAGCGAGTCGAGAAGGAAGAGATTGGCTTCAGCCAGCTTCACCACGCCGACATGCTTCGACTCGACAGTGGGCGACTCCGGTTTGTCACTCTTCAGCACGTCATAAAACACGGCCCGATCATCATGATTGCCCATCGTCAGATGCAGAGGCACGCCCGCATCTCGCAGCGGGGCGATCAGCTTCGCAAAGTGCTCGTAGTCGCCACGCTTCCCATCCAGCAAAGCCAGGTCACCATTGATGACCACCGCCGCAGGCCGCTTCGGCAGCGCCAGCAACCAGGAGATCGTGTTGCGCAGATTCGTCGGGATCGAAGCATTCGCCGGATGCTGCACGCCGATGTGCGTGTCATTCAGGATCGCGATGAGGTCCTCATCTACGTCCGCAGCAAACACATCCGCTCGCGATAGCACGGCAGTGGCCCCTAGCTGCGTGAGAAACTGACGGCGTGAAGTGAGATGAATCGGCATGGTTTGCTATACGCGCGGCCTCACACCCGTATTGCTCCATCATGGACCGCCGCGATTTCATCAAGACCACCACTGCCGCCGCTGCAATGACAGGAGCACGGAAGCTCAAGTCCGCACCTTCCGCCAAACGCCAGTCCGATCTCATCAAAACCGAGAACGCCAAGGCCGGTTCGAGCTTCCAGCTCACACGCATGATGCCGGACAACGCGAAGTCCTACCGAACCTCGCTCATCGAAGGCTACTGCTCGCGTCAGTCGATCAAAGCTGGTGAGAAGCTCGACATCTTCGTCAGCACGAAACCTGTGGCCAAATTCGCCATCGACATCTTCCGCATGGGCTACTACGACGGTGCAGGCTCACGCCTGATGACCACGCTCGGTCCTTTTGAAGGCAAAGAGCAGCCCGTGCCGGAGATGGCCGACAAGCGTCTGCGCGAATGCCAGTGGGACGCCTCCACCACGCTCACCATTCCCGCCGACTGGCCCAGTGGGGTGTATCTCGGACGGCTCTCCACCGTGCCCGAAGCCGCCGACAAACCTTACTGGCAGAGCTACATCATCTTCATCGTCAAAGACGACCGGCCTGCCGACATCCTCTTCCAGTGCAGCGACAATACCTGGCAGGCCTACAACCGCTGGCCCGTGAATGAATCGCTCTACACCGATCCGCGTGCGGCTCATGCGCCGGGCGTCAGTTGCAGCTTTGACCGGCCTTACGGCAAGTATGTGCAGATCTTCGACAACCCGCAGAGCATGGGCAGCGGCGAGTTCCTGCTTTGGGAATACCCGCTGTGCTACTGGCTCGAAAAAGAGGGCTACGACGTGACCTATTGCTCGAATGTCGATAACCTCGAACCCGCCAATCTCGCCCGTGCCAAAACGATGATCAGCATCGGCCACGACGAATACTGGGACGTACGCCAGTATCAAAACGTCAAGCAGGCCATCGCCGAGGGCCTCAGCGTGCTCTGGCTCTCCGCCAACGACGTGTACATGGTCACGCCCTTCACCCCGAGTGCCAAAGGCGATGCCAACCGCCGTCTCACCCGCGAGACCTGCTACGGTGAATTCCGCGAGGAAGAAAAAGAAGCCTACTCAAAGGTCCTCGGCCCCTTTGAAAATCCCGGCCCCGACGAACGCGACATCATCGGCGCGCGCACCATCGTCCCCTTCAACGGCGGTGGCGACTGGACCTGCGCGAAGCCCGATCACTGGCTCTTTGAAGGCACCAGCATGAAAAAAGGCGACAGCATCCCCGGCCTCGTTGGCTGGGAATTTCACGGTGATCCCGACACCGCTCGTGCAGGCCTCGAAGTCATCGCTGAAGGCAATGTCTGGGCAAGTGGCGTGCGCCTCGGCAAATACGCCGCCACCGTTTTTGAAGGCCCGAAGAAAAACATCGTCTTTAACGCCACCACCATCTTCTGGAGCCAGGGCCTGAGCGATCCTCCGGGTCACATGATCCCCTGGAGTCACTACTCAAGACCGCACGGTCCTGATGAACGCGTGCAGCGGATCACTGCGAATGCTCTGAAAAGAGCTATTGGGTGAGCCATGCTCCGAGCAAGATAAGCCAAGAGTTTGTCTGGAAACGGCAAGTGATGAGGGGAAGGTTTGGCGAACCTTCCGCGTAAGCCTTCCCATCCATGACTCGTGCCGCGTCCATTCTCTTCCTGCTTGCTACCAGTTCGGCCTTTGCTGCTGATCCGCTGAGCTTCAACCGCGACATCCGCCCGATCCTCTCGGAGAACTGCTTTGCCTGCCACGGCTTTGATTCAAAGAAGCGCGAGGCCGAACTGCGGCTCGATACGCCGGAAGGTGCCTACACGGCCAAGGACGGAGCATTTCCGATCAAGCCGGGCGATCTGGCGAAGAGCGAGGTCTGGCAGCGCATCATCACGACGGACGAGGATGACCTCATGCCGCCGCCGAAGTCGCACAAGAAGCTCACGCAGAAGCAGAAGGACACGCTGAAGCTCTGGATCGAGCAAGGCGCGGGGTATCAGAAGCATTGGGCGTTTGAGGTGCCGGTTTCAGGTTCCAAGTTTCAAGTTTCAGGTGCCAAGCCGGACAACTTGAAACCTGAAACCTCCATCGACTCGCTGCTCGCGGATCGTCTCGCCAAGGACAAACTGACCTTCGCAGACGAAGCGGACAAAGAGACGCTCATCCGCCGTGTGTCGTTCACGCTCACCGGGCTGCCGCCGACGCTGGCGGAGGTGGATGCCTATTTAAAAGACGGCAACTACGAGGCGATGGTGGACAGCTACATGAAGTCACCGCGCTTTGGCGAGGAGATGGCGCGGCATTGGCTGGATGTGGCGCGGTATGCGGACACGCACGGGCTGCATCTCGACAACGAGCGCAGCATGTGGCCCTACCGCGACTGGGTGGTGAAGGCCTTCAATGAGAACCTGCCTTTTGATCAGTTCACCGTCTGGCAGATCGCGGGAGATCAGCTACCGAATGCCACGCCGGGTCAAATCACCGCCACGGGCTTCTCCCGCTGCAATGTCACGACAAGCGAGGGCGGCGCGATCGACGAGGAGTATCGCCATCTTTACGCCGTGGATCGTGCGGCGACGCTCACCACCGCCTGGCTGGGCCTCACGGGCGGCTGTGCGCAGTGTCACGATCACAAATATGACCCGCTGACCACGGCGGAGTTTTACTCGCTCTACGCCTTCTTTTACAGCGGAGCTGATCCGGCAATGGATAAGAACATCTCCACCACGGAGCCCTTTTTGCGCCTGCCGACGCCCGAGCAACAAAAGACGCTCGAAGTCGCGACTAAAGCGGAGTCGGATGCTCTGAAGCAGCTCGAAGCCTTCGTCAAAGAGGTCGCATACACTGATCCAGCGACGGTCAAACCAGCGCTGGCACCGCAAACGACCACGCAGATGATTTTCGATGATGAATTCGCTCTCGGCTCTGAAACCCGGAACACCACGCGCAATGCCAGCGCGTGGCTGAACGAGCCCGCGTTTAGCGCGAAGTCGGGCAGGCGTGTTTTGCAACTCAGCAACGGCCAATTCAGCCAGGAAACCATCACGCCGACGCTTCAACCGATCCTATTGGGCGATTCGCCGCGAGTCAGCGCCTGGGTGCGGCTTGATCCGCTAAACACGCCGGGAGTGATTAGCATTGAACTCAATGGCCGCCGCATTCTGTGGGGCGATGCCAAAGTCATTGATGCGACGACTTATGGAAAAGAAGATGCCGTCATAGCCGGTCCGCTGCCAAAGCCAGGTGTGTGGACCCTGCTGAGCTTTGATCCTGCCGCGCTAGGACTGAAAGCGGGAGGTCGCATCAGCAGCCTCTCTGTTCAGCAGGTGGGCGGAACTGTCGTGTGGGATTTGTGTGCCGTCACCTGTCAGATCTCGTCTTCGGCAGATTTACTGGTGTCGTTCACGGCTTGGTGGAAAGCGGTGAGCGCGGGCAAAAAGCAGCCGCCCGAAGTTCCTGCCTCGCTGGTGGGCACTCTGATGACTGATCCCGCCAAGCTTCACCAAACTCGTCTTGCTGCCTTGAAAGCGAAATGGCCGAAGCCTGAAGCCCAGCCAACGCCGGAAGCCGCTGCTGCATTTGCGAAACAACAGGCCACTGCTGAGCGTGAAACCAGTGCCGCTGAGGCCAAAGAACGCGAGGCCTTGCTGCGCTTCTACCTCGCTCGCATCGTCCACCCGATCTCCGATGAACACGCCAAGCATCGCACTTCTTGGGAGGTGGCACGAGTTACTCGCTCTGCTGCCGATCTGGCGATTCCAGGCACCTTCGTCTTCCGCGATGCCGAGACGCCGCGCGACACCTTCATCGCCATGCGCGGAGCCTACAACAAACTCGGCGACAAGGTCGAGCCCACCACGCCCGCTGCCTTTCATCCGCTGAAGAAAACCGGGGCTCGCGCCACGCGACTCGATCTCGCGAACTGGCTCGTGGCTCCTGAAAATCCGATGACGGCCCGCGTGACGGTGAATCGCTTCTGGCAGCAGGTTTTTGGCATCGGTTTGGTGAAGACGAGCCACGACTTCGGCTCCCAAGGCGAGCCTCCGAGCCATCCCGAGTTGCTCGATGATCTGGCGGTGCGTTTTCAAAAGAGCGGCTGGAATGTGAAACAGCTCATCAAGCAGTTCTTGATGACGAAAGCCTTCAAACAAGCCTCGCCGGTCGAATCGAACCTCCTCAGCCTCGATCCCGACAATCGCTTGCTCGCTCGCGGCCCGCGCATCCGTCTCGATGCCGAGCAGATCCGTGACAATGCGCTCTTTGTCAGCGGCCTCATCAACTTGGAGATGGGTGGTCGCGGCGTGCGCACCTACCAGCCGCCAAACATCTGGGAACCCGTCGGCTACGGCGACAGCAACACGCGCTACTACCTGCAAGACCACGGCCCCGCGCTCTACCGCCGCAGCCTCTACAGCTTCCTCAAGCGCACCGCCCCGCCGCCCTTCATGAGCAATTTCGACGCGCCGAACCGCGAGCAAAGCTGCACCCGCCGCGAACGCAGCAACACCCCCATGCAAGCCCTCCAACTCATGAACGACGTCCAGCACTTCGAAGCCGCCAGAGCACTCGCCGAACGCGTGATCGCCGAAGGGGGCCCGGACGACGAAAAACGCCTCCACTGGCTCTTTCGCACCGTTTTGAGCCGCAAACCTGACGCGAAGGAGTTTTCCATGCTAAACGCCGCTTTGACGAAACAACGCGAGTTGTATCAAAAAGCCCCCAAAGCTGCCGAGAAGGCGATTTCGGTCGGTGAATCGACACCGAAGAAGATCGCCCCACCTGCTGAAACCGCAGCGTGGACTTTGATCGCGAATTTAGTGCTGAACCTAGACGAAACTGTATCGAGGAATTGAGCTTATGAGAAGGAAAACACTTCCCGTGTTGGTTGCGGCTATTTTGCTATCGGGATGCGCTTACCATCGCGATGTAAGCCACGATCCTTGCTATGGAGGATACGCTGAAAAACAGCTCAAAACTGCTAAGCCTCTCCGACTCTACGGCGCAGGGTTCGACCTTGTGGCGGCTGGAGGGCGGTTTGATCTGACCTCCGTTGACCATGGGAAATCCTACCTTGTTGGCATTGTTCCAGCAGGAACATCCATTTCGAATCAACGCATCCTTGAGTTCCACGACATTGGGATCAGTTGGAAGGAGATTTGGGGAGATGTGACCTACAAAGGAAAGGTTTACCCCTTCCGACATCATTTGGGAACACATGCCTATCCTGAATCATGGAAACGCATGTTCGAACTCTTTCAGCCCAATTGATGGGCAGACTTGGAACCACAAACTTGAAACACTTTTCTCCCATGTCCCCTCTCTTTGAATCCAATCTCCTGCAAACCCGCCGTCAGTTCTTTGGACACAGCGGCCTGCGCCTCGGCGGGCTCGGTTTGACGTATGCGATGGGCAACGATGCTTTTGCCGCATCCAAAACACAGGTGCATGAGCCGTTGCCGGGGCTGCCGCACTTTGCGGCGAAGGCGAAGGCGGTGATTTATCTGCACATGAATGGCGGGCCGTCGCAGCTCGATACTTGGGACTACAAACCGGGCCTGCAGCAGTGGTATGACAAGGACTTGCCGCCGAGCGTGCAGGGCGGTCAGCGACTGACGGGCATGACGAGCAAGCAGGCGCGGTTTCCGGTGGCGCCGAGCCTCTTCAAGTTCGCGCAGCATGGGCAGTGCGGGCGCTGGGTGAGCGAGTTGCTGCCGCACACGGCGAAGCACGTCGATGACATCGCTTTGATCAAGACGGTGCACACGAACGCGATTAACCACGACCCCGCGTGCACCTTTGTGATGACCGGACGCGAGGTGCCGGGCTTTGCGAGCCTCGGTTCGTGGCTGGCCTACGGTCTCGGCAGCGAGAGCAATGATCTGCCTGCCTTTGTGGTGCTAACGCCGACGTGGAGTGCGAAGGCGATGGCGCAGGCGCTTTTCACCCGCATGTGGAACAGCGGCTTTTTGCCGAGCAAATTCAGCGGCGTGGCGCTGCGTGCCGTGGGTGATCCCGTGCTCTACATGAAGAACCCGGACGGTGTCTCGCCCACGAACCGCCGCGCGATGCTCGATACGCTGGCGGAGATGAATGCGCACAGCTTTGACAAATTCGGCGATCCGGAAATCCAGACGCGCATCTCGCAGTATGAGATGGCCTTCCGCATGCAGACGAGCGTGCCGGAGTTGGTCGATCTGAAACAGGAAAGCCAGGCCACGCTCGACCTGTATGGCCCCGAGGTGCTCAAACCGGGCAGCTTTGCCGCCAGCGCCATCCTGGCGCGACGCCTCATCGAACGCGGCACACGCGTGGTGCAGGTGCTGCATCGCGGCTGGGACCAGCACGGCAATTTGCCTGCCGACATCCGCCTCCAATGCCGCGACACCGACCAGCCCATCGGCGCTCTTTTGACCGACCTCAAACAGCGCGGCCTGCTCGACAGCACGCTCGTCATCTGGGGCGGTGAATTTGGCCGCACGGTCTATTCGCAGGGCGGTCTCTCGCAGACGAACTACGGTCGCGATCATCATCCGCGAAACTTCTGCATGTGGATGGCCGGCGGCGGCATCAAAGGCGGCACCACTTATGGCGAGAGCGATGACTTCAGCTATAACATCGCCACCGATCCCGCCCACCTAAACGACATCAACGCCACGATCCTCAACCAGTGCGGCATCGACCACGAGCGCCTCAGTTACAAGTTCCAGGGCCTCGACGCGCGGCTGACGGGCGTGCTGCCGCAGCATCCGATCAAGGAGATCATCGGGTGATTACTCCGCCGGTCCCGGCACAGGGTCATTTCTCAAAGGCTCCACCATGGCTTTGAGCGAGGCTTCTTTGCCATAGGCGGTGACGATGTCCCCGGGCTGGATGACATCGGTGGGGCCGGGGAGACCGGGGATGAGCTCGCCATCCCTGCTCACGGAGAGGATGACCACGCCACGGTCCCAGGGGCGTGAATCTCGAAGAGCTCGACCCGCGAGATAGGTGTCTGCCAGCACCTCGATCTCAGACACGACGTAGCCGTGCTGGATGCGCAGGAGCAGTTCGTAATCGAGCGCACGGACCATGCCGGTGCTTTCCAAAGCGCGCTGGATAGTGTGATCGAGCAGCTTTTGCAGCCAGCCGACTTTCGAAAGCATCAGCAGAGCGATCAAGCCCAGGACGGCCAGGCCGACAAGCATCAGCAGACGCGCCGTCGTGGCAGACTGCATGAGCGTGACGACCAGGGTGGCGAGTGCGGAGGTCAGGCCCACATTACCTGCCAAAATCAGATCCCGGATGATGCGGCGGCGGACGGGATGATTCACCACCATCTCGGCCTCCCTGGTGGTGAAGCCGACGCCGAAAAAGGCGGAGTAGGCCTGGAAACTGGCCGTGTCATAGCTCAGACCGGTCATCATGAGCGCCGTGGACCCGACTCGCACGACGATGAGCGAGACGAGTGCGATGACAAAGAAGGCGATGATGGAGGTCACAGGTCAGATCAAACGCGCCGAGGCTACCTTTCCTCGCGCCGCCATGCGCACTCTCCGCTGCGGGAGGCAGGCTGTGGCTTGTGAAAACGGGTGTTTGCCATGCTTGTGAAAACTTTCACAAAGGGGTTGCCGGGGGGGAGGCAGGGGCGTATCCCTGCACACAATTTTGCCCCAAAAAACCATGGTCGCCCCTGCTGAAACCCATGCCGCTTACGACTCGAAGATCGAGGGAAACATCGTTTTCACGAAGCTCGATGCGGCTGCGAACTGGATGCGCAAAAACTCCCTCTGGCCGATGCCGATGGGCCTCGCCTGCTGCGCCATCGAGATGATGGCTGCCGCGTGCAGCCGCTATGACCTGAGCCGCTTTGGCATGGAGGTCATGCGCTTCTCCCCCCGTCAGGCAGACGTGATGATCGTTGCTGGCACCGTCACTTATAAAATGGCGCTCTCCGTGAAGCGTATCTGGGATCAGATGCCCGAGCCCAAGTGGTGCATCGCCATGGGTGCCTGCGCCTCCAGCGGCGGCATGTACCGCAGCTACGCCGTGCTTCAGGGCATCGACAATCTCATCCCTGTGGACGTGTATATTTCCGGCTGCCCTCCACGCCCCGAGGCGCTGCTTGAGGGCCTGATGCGCCTGCAAAAGAAGATCGAGACCGAGCACGCCATCGAAGACCAGAAGAAGGAATTCTTCGAGGAAATGAGCGCCTGATCTGCCGTCCCACTGAATCTCAAGTCACCGACTCCGCCCATGAATGCCGCGCAAATGGTCACCGCCCTGAAGGAAAAATTCGGTGCCGCCGTGCTCAGCACCACCGAGTTTCGTGGCGAGCAGACGCTCCACGTCACCCTCGCATCCGCGAAGCCGCTGTTGAAGTATTGCCGCGATGAGCTGAGCTTCGATTACCTCGTGGACATCTCCACGCTCGATCACATGGGCGAGGAGCCCCGCTTCGAGGTCGTGTATGAAATCTACGGCTACGGCCACCACGAGCATCTGCGCGTGCGCGCCAAAATCCCCGATGGCGAAGATGTGCCCAGCGTCTGCGATGTCTGGCCCACGGCCAACTGGCATGAGCGCGAGGCTTGGGACATGATGGGCGTGAAGTTCTCCGGTCATCCTGACCTCCGCCGCATCCTCATGTGGGAGGGCTACCCTTACTTCCCCCTGCGGAAAGAATTTCCCCTCGCTGGCAAGCCGAGCGACATGCCCGAAGTCGGCTTCACGAACGTCGCCCCGATGGCTGATGGTCCCTTCGTCACCAGCGCAGGTGGCAAAGACACCGTCGCCCGCGAGCCACGCGCCAGGAAGGCCGAGTAGTTTCCCGTTGAGGATCAACGAAGTCGAACAAAGGCTTCCCATGGCGCGTCGGAGTCTGCTACTTTCCGCCCGCCATGAAACTGATTCCCTTCCTCCTGGCCATCCTCGTCGGCACTCTCAGCGCCCAGACGGCCAAACGCCCCAGCTCACGACTCCCCGTCGAGCCTGGAACCATTCATGTCGAGGACATCCTGCCCAAGGCCGTCTTCATGAAGGTCATGCAGGACTCGCCGATCTACGTCAGCTCGAAGATGGATCGCGCCATCGGCTCCATGGCCCCCGGCACCATCGTGAAGCTCGTTGGCATGTCCGACACCGCCTTCCGCGTCCGCGGGAAAGCACGTCATGGCGATACCTCCGGCTGGCTCCCCACCGCCGCCGTCGCGCATCCTGATCCGAACCTCGTTACGAATTTAAAGAAGCTCCACGAGCGCCAGACGAAGGTCGAGGAGCTCATCGCCGCGCATCAGATCGCCCTCGGCATGACGGGCGAGGAAGTCGCCTCTTCGCTTGGCAAACCCACCCGCAAATCCAGCAAACTAAGCGCCACCGGCAAAGAGGAGAAGCTCGAGTATGTGATCTACGAACGCGTGCCGCAGTACAACACCACCCTGGATGCCTTTGGCCGTGCCGTGCAAACCGTGACCTACATCAAGGTCGAGACCGGCAGCCTCGCCGTGAACCTCAAAGACAACGTCGTGGACACCATCGAAGAAACGAAAGGCAACCCACTCGGCGGTGGCGGTGTAAAGATCATCCCTGGACCGATGGTGTTCGGGTTCTGAAGGCCGATTACTGCAACTCGCGCAGTGCCTCACGGATGATCTTGTCCGGGCCATTGCCCATCTCAAATCCGGGCTGCTTCACGACGGCATTCACCGCCTTCTGCGCCTCGCTCTGCTTGTAGCCGAGGGCGATCAAGCCCAGCACGGCGTCACTCAGCGCTTCCTGCTTCGGATCGTGCGTGCCTTTGGCGACCACTGCCGCCTGCCAGGCATCTACGACACCGACTTTGTCCTTCAGTTCGAGCACGATTCGCTCCGCCGTCTTCTTACCCACGCCTTTGATCCGCGCCAGTGCCGCCGTGTCATTGCGGATCACCGCATCTTTGAAAGCCATCACCGGCATCCCGCTGAGCACCGACAGCGCCATCTTCGGCCCGATGCCTGATACACGATCCATCAGCAGCCGGAACAGATCGCGTTCATCACTCGTAAAAAAACCGAACAACGTGTGCTCGCGCTCAGTGACGTGGTGATGTGTCAGCAGCTTCACCTCGCCACCCTGCTGCGGCAGCTTGTCAAAGGTCGTCAGTGGAATGTTCGTGAGATAACCGACCCCGCCGACATCGACGATGGCTTGGTGCGGCATGGATTCGACGAGTTTTCCCCGGAGAAAGGCGATCATGCCGCCATCAAGCCGCGAGCGGTAAGCCGTGCAAGAGCTTTGATCTCCAAGCTGGCGAACCTGCCCGCCGCGTGCATCCTTCGCGGGATGAAATCCGTCTTCGCCTTCCTCCTGTTCGCCACCACGGCCCTCGCGCAGGAAAAGCCGCGCCTCGAAACTCTGCTCATGCTGCCCGAGCCGCGCGAGATGCGCACGGAGCGCTCCATCGTCCCGGAAGGCGCAAAGGCCACGGTCCTGACACCAGCCCGCGAGATCGCCGATGTGCCCGGCATCGAGGTGTACCCCAAGGAAGACTTCGCCAAGCTCGGCCTCAGCCCGGAGACCTTCGCCGAGCGCTCAAAAAAGACCGCCGAGCGCCTGCTCACCGAGATCAAACCCGACCTCATCAAAGGAGCCGACGGCAAAGTGGCCTACGCCGTCTATCGTGGTGACCGCCCCGTCATGGCATCGCTGCTCATCGCGCCGTCGCTGCCCGTGATCTTTGAAGAGATGTTCGGCTCCGAGATCTGGGTCGCGCTGCCTGATCGGCATTCCTTGTTCGTCTTTCCCGCGAAGCCCGAGGCGCTCGAAGAGTTCATCCCCGACCTCGCCGTCCGCTACAAAGACGATCCCCACGCTGCGAGTCCCGAAGTCTTCGCGCTGAAAAAAGGGGCCGCTCCACGTGTCGTGGCCGCTTTCACCAAGTAGCTGAAGATTGAAAGCGAGTTCGAGGCTGTTGGGATCGTCTTTTCCCGGCCATGAAGTTTCTCCCCCTGCTTGCCCTGCTGCTGATCTCCGCCGTTTCGCCCGCCTTGGCACTTTCGGAGGCGGAGATTCAGCGTTTCATTGATGACGCGATCAAGGCAGGTGGCGGTGAGGTGGTCATTCCGCCGGGGGTACATCTCATCAAGCGCGGTCTCATGCTGAAGGACGCGAAGAAGCTCCGCCTCGTCGGTCTGGATGCGGAGGAGACGGTGCTGAAACTGCCTCCCGTGGCCTATGCCATCGCATCAGGGACGGCAGCGGCGGGGGCGACACAGATCGGCGTGAAGTCACAGCGTGGATTCAAGCCGGGCATGCGCTTGAAGATCGAAGCGGATGGCGAGATCGACTCCTTTACAAAGAAACCGAAGCCCTTCCATCTCGC
The DNA here is from genome assembly GCA_044373575.1 of Prosthecobacter sp. Lineage (GTDB taxonomy): Bacteria > Verrucomicrobiota > Verrucomicrobiia > Verrucomicrobiales > Verrucomicrobiaceae > Prosthecobacter. Next base: position 13,937 of record JBILPY010000048.1, read on the forward strand.
CATCGTGAAGTCCGTCGGCAAGGAGACGATCCAGCTCGAAGCAGCCCTGAAGTTTCCCGTTCCCGACGGTGCGATGATCCGCCACGAGGACGCGCCGAACCTGATCGAGGTTCGTGGTGCCTGCGAGGAAGTACGGATTGAAAAGCTCACGCTCGACGGAGGTCGTGTGGAGAGTGATCCACCGATTCGCGGCCATGCACAGCTCTGTGGCATCATGGCTGCCGGAGCCTACAGCTACGAAAAAGGTCCGACGGGACCCCAGGTGAAGAAGCTGGCCATCTCACGCTGCTTCATCCAGAACTGCCACGGGCGCGGCATCGCCCTTTACTCGGTCGAGAGCGCAGAGATCGAGGGCTGCACGATCCGAGACACCTCGGATGAGGCGATCGACTTTGACCATTTCACCGTCAAATCCATCGCCACGCATAACTACATCGCCCGCAGTTTGGTCGGCGTGGAGCTGAACGATGCGACGAACTGCCTCGTGGCCGGAAACGAATTCCGCGACTGCGGCACAGGCATCCATCTCTGGCGCTGGTGCAAGCAGCCGGGGCTCAACGAAGGCAACATCATCGCGCAGAATCTGTTTGAGAC
>JBILPY010000408.1:0-4462 GCA_044373575.1 Prosthecobacter sp.
GCTTGTCGAAGTCGATGTGGTATTTGATCTCGTGCTCGCCGCGCTCTTCGATGCGCGGCAGGACAGCAGTGAACTGCCCTTCACAAAGCGCCTGATTTGCGTATCCGATGTATTCGGGCAGCAGGGGGAAAAGAATGCGTCGTTTGCCGGTCGGCGAGTCTCCAGCGAGGAGGTTGAAGAGCAGGAAGAAGCCAGTCTGGCTGCTCGGCACGACGGCGATGTTTTCCCGCGTGACGTCCCAGCCGCATTCGCGCTTTAGGAAGCCCGCCATGGCCTCACGGAAGACAGGATTGCCGCCGGGCGGGTCGTAGTTCAGCAGCGTCCTGTCGAGCGCAGCCCCATCGGCCAGCATCTCGCTCATGCGTTGCCGCCAGATGGCCTGCACCTCGGGGATGGCCGCAGGTTGCCCGCCGCCAAGCATCCTCATATCGGGATAAAGGGTGAGCGCCTCACCGCAGTCATCCATCAGTTCCTGGATGCCGCTGGGACCGGCGAGACGGTTGCCAATGTCAGAAAAGGTAAGGGGAGGCGGGTTCATGGTCGGTGAACCATTGACGGCCTTGAACCCAACCTTGGCAATTCACGAAAACGATTTCCGCAGGTGACTTGGCAGGATGTTCAGCGCTTCACGGTACTTCGCCACGGTGCGGCGGGCGACCTTGATCCCCTGCCCGTCGAGGATTTTCGCCAACTTGTCATCGCTGAGCGGCTTCGACTTGGGCTCATTTTTGACGAGATCGGCGATGGCGTTTTTCACGCTGGTGTTGCTGAGGTCCTCACCGGAATCGGTCTTCACGCCATGCCTGAAGAAGAACTTCAACTCGAAGACGCCATGAGGTGTGGCCATGTATTTGCCGGAGATGGCGCGGCTGACCGTCGTCTCATGCACACCGACTTCATCGGCCACCTGGGCCATGTTCAGCGGGCGGAGAAAGCCTGTGCCCTTCCTTAAAAACTCCTGCTGATGAGCGAGGATCTGCACAGCGATCTTGAAGATGGTCTGCTGGCGCTGATGGATGCTGCGGATGAGAAATTTGCCGCTGCGGAGTTTGTCGCGTATGTAATTGCGAACCTCGGTAGTGCTGCCCGGCTGGCTGATCATGTCCTTGTAGGCATTGCTCAGACGCAGGTGGGGGAGGTCGTCGTTGTTCATCACGGGCACCCATTCGCCTCCCTGGCGCTCGACGATGATGTCTGGGGTGACGTAGTTGTTGGAACTGGTGGTAAAGCGGGAGGCCGGGCGGGGATCGAGCGTGCTGATGAAGTCCGAAGCGCGTGAGATCTGCTCGATCGGCACACTCATCTTGCGGGCGAGGATGGGGTAGCGCTTGTTCGCCAGATCATCGAGATGGATGTCCACGAGACGGTAGGCCAGACTCTGACGCTTGCCGAGACGGTCGAGTTGGATGAGCAGGCACTCGCGCAGATCATCCGCACCGATGCCAACCGGGTCGAAGGTAGTGAGCAGGTCCTTGGCTTTCTGCAAACCGTCCAGCGGGATGCCGTGCTGAAGACTTAAATCCTCCACGGTCGTGGTTAAAAAACCGCGATCATCGAGGCTGCCGATGAGGAACTCCGTGAGCTTCCCGACCTCTGGCTCCTGAGTCTCCGCAGTGCGGAGTTGGGAAATGAGGTGCTCCTGCAATGTCGTAGGAGCCGAGATGCTGTCCATGAGGAACTGCCAGCGTTCCTGATCCTCCGAAGTGCGACTGCTGGTCTGCATCCGGCTTTGAGCCCAGTATTCACGCCACTCATCATCCATCTGGGAGATGACGTCGAGCTCATCGCGCTCCTCACGATTGTCCGGATCATCCGGCACGGCATCATCCAAAGACACATCAGGGCTCTCCAGTTCCAGCACAGGATTGATCTCCACCTCCTGCTGGATGATCTGACGCAACTCCAGGGTCGGTGCCTGCAGAATCTGAAGACTCTGCTGCATCTGCGGACCGATGGCGAGCTTTTGCGTCTGGGTCTGGTATAGTCCTTGATCTGCCATGGTTGGGTTGGGGCCTCAGTGCGTTGGCCACTACCCTGTTTCACTGAGGCAAGTCGCTGGCAAGCAAAGACCGCGCCAATCTCCGTTGTTATTTTTGGCCCTTCGGACGCCTGCTCCAGTGAACATGCGCAAAAATGGATGACCACCGTGCTCAGAAAAGAGCCACAGCCGCAGCGTGACAGCCCGACCAGCGCGCGTAAACTCTGCCCCATGGCATTGCTGCTCGTCGAAAATCTCCAAGTTTACTTCCCCATCCGCACAGGATTCGGTAAGCGCGATGTCGTGAAGGCTGTCGATGGAGTGAGCTTCCAGATTCCCCAGGGGAAAACGCTCGGCCTCGTGGGGGAGAGCGGCAGCGGCAAGTCCACCGTCTCCCGCGCTTTGCTCAAACTGATCCAGCCCACCGGCGGGCGGGCCGTTTACCGGGATCAGGAAATCTTTGCCATGCCGGAGGCGGCATTCCGCCCGCTGCGCAAAGAGATGCAGATGGTGTTTCAGGACCCAATCGGCTCGCTGAATCCGCGCATGACGGTCGAAGCCATCCTCGGTGAACCCCAGGAAATCCATTTCAAAGACCGCAGCCGCACCCAGCGGCGGGAGGCCTCAGCAATGTTGCTCAAGCGCGTGGGACTGCCAGAAGAGTCCCTCACTCGATACCCGCACGAGTTCAGCGGCGGCCAGCGCCAGCGCATAGGCATCGCCCGCGCCCTCGCCGTGCAGCCGAAGTTCCTCATCTGCGACGAGCCTGTCAGCGCGCTCGACGTGAGCGTGCAGGCATCTATCCTGAACCTTCTGAAGGATCTCCAGGCTGAGTTTGAGCTCACCTACCTCTTCATCGCCCATGATCTGGCCGTGGTGCGGCACATGAGTGATGACATCATCGTGATGAATCGCGGTGTCGTCGTCGAACACGGCAGCGCCGACGCGGTCTGTGAGAGCCCTCAGCACGAGTACACCCGCCGCCTGCTCGCCTCGATCCCTGTTCTTGGTTAGCCACCCTCCTTTTCATGACACCCCTTTTCAAAAAGTTCCTCGGCATCAACTGGATCCTCATGCTCACGCTCGCGGGGTTGCTCACCTTCGGCGTGTATGCGATCTTCAATGCCTCCTCCTTCCGCACCGATTCACCCCTCGGGCTGGACTCCAAATGGCGTGACCAGATTACCTGGATCGGCCTCGGTATTCCTTTCCTGATCGGAGCCGCCTTGATCGACTACAAATGGATCCGCTGGGCCTGCATCCCGCTCTACCTCGCAGGCATCGCCGGACTCGTTTACCTGGAGATCTTCGGTGTCGAAGTGAAGGGAAACAAAGCCTGGGTGGAAATGGCAGGTCAGCGCGTGCAACCCTCCCAGTTCGCAATCATGGCGGGCATCATCATGCTTGCCGTTGTCTTCGGCGAACTGCCGCGCATCTGGCGCGTCTTCCGGCATCCCTGGCTGCGCATCATCGTCGGCGGCATCCTGGCGGGCATTCCAGCGGGGATGGTCATCAAGGAGGACTTCGGTTCCGGCCTTGTCTGGGGGCCGGTCTTTCTGGCCATGCTCATCGTCGGCAGCATCCCCTTCCGCTACATCATCACCATGATTCTCTCCGCCCTCTGCGTGGTGCCGATCATGTACTTCTTTGTCCTCAAGCCCTACCAGCAGGCCCGTATCGACACGACGTGGTACCTGCTCACCAACCAGATGGACAAAGTGGACACACGCGGTGATGGCTGGGTGCCGAACTACGTCCAGACTGCCGTGGCCTCCGCAGGTTTTGAAGGCAAGGGCCCCCTCTCCTCCAAAGTGGCCGAACAACGCTCCATCCATCGCATGTTCTTCCCGGAAGGTGAGGCACACAGTGACTTCATCTTCGGCGTCGTCTGTGAGGAGTTTGGCTTCCGTGGTGCGGTGCTGCTGCTCTCAGGCATCGGACTGCTCCTGTTGCAGGGCGTCTTCGTCGCTTTCTCCGCACGCGATCAGGTCGGGCGGCTCATCGTCGTCGGCGTGACGGCCATGTTCTTCGCCCATACCTTCCAGAATGCTGGCATGAATCTCTGCATGCTGCCCGTCATCGGCCTGCCCATGCCTTTCATCAGCTACGGCGGCACCTTCATGATCGTGACACTCTTCCTCATGGGCATGCTGCAAAGCGTCTGGGTCCACCGGAACATCTCGCCCGTCAAAAAAGCAGGCTCTGCTGGTCGTGAAGTCGAGTTTGACGAGGACGACGACTGAGTCGCCTCACACGCCCGCAATCCCACGCGCCAAAGCCACATCGGCCTCGATCTGCGCGCGCAGTTCTGTGATGCCCGTAAACTTCTGCTCGGGGCGAATGAAGTCACCCAGCGTGACTTCGAGCTTCAACCCATAAAGATCACCGCTCCAGTCGAACACATGCACTTCGAGCGAGGGCTCAGCGTCGCCAGTTTCCACCGTCGGGCGCACCCCGAGATTGGCGATGCCAGGCCTCATTTCC
>JBILPY010000409.1:0-4458 GCA_044373575.1 Prosthecobacter sp.
TTTCATCCGTGAGGGCAAGACTCTGAAAATCCCCAGGTAACCTGCTTCACCCATGCTGCGATTGATCATCGGCGCGCTGCTGCTTGTGATGTCCCAAGTGCCCGCCTGGGCGCTGAGCTTTTCCACGGTGGTCATCGATGCCGGGCATGGCGGCAAAGACGGGGGCTGTGTTCATAACGGGCTCACTGAAAAGAAGCTCTGCCTAGACGTGGCCCTGCGTCTGGAACGCGTGCTCAAGGCCAAGGGGCTGCGAGTAACGATGACCCGGCGCACAGATTCCTTTGTCTCCCTCGAAGAGCGTGCAGCAATCGCCAACCGGCAGAAGAACGCGCTCTTTGTCAGCATTCACTTCAATGCCAGTCGGGATAAATCCATCAGCGGCATGGAGGTGTTTTATCGCAGTCGTGAAGGCCTGAGGGTGGCGGATAAAGTCCTCCGCAGCATGGACATCAACTGCAAGGGGGTGAAGCGCGGCATCTTTTATCAGGATCTCAAAGTGCTGCGCGCCACACGCATGACCGCCGTGCTTGTCGAGGGCGGCTACTTGAGTCACAAGACCGACTCCAGCCGATGTGCGACCGCTTATCATCGCGAACAACTGGCCAAAGCCATTGCCAGCGGCATCCTGGCGGCCCGCTCATGAGTGCTGAAGCCACAGCCCAGCTCGTTGTCAGAGTCACACCGAATGCCCGCCGTTCTGAGATTCTCGGCTGGGGAGCGGATGAGAAAGGCCGCCCCGTGCTCCTGATCAAGCTGGCTGCGCCACCCGTGGATGGAAAGGCGAACACCGAGCTTGTCCGCTTCATGGCTGACTGCCTGGGATGCGCCAAGGGAAAGGTGCAGTTTGTCCGAGGTGAGGGCAGCCGGCAAAAAGTACTCGAGGTGCCAGTCGCAACTCTTGTGAAGCTGCCTGCGCGTTGAAAGGGTTTCTCCATTTGACGCCGTGATAGCAGCGGGCTAGAAACTCGCCCGAACGTTTCCTCTCCTGCTCGGTCAAACCCAGCCCTATGCAATCTGCCCGTCTCTTTTCCTGTTTCACCTTGGCCATCGGTCTTTTCGCTCTCGCCGGTGTCTCCCACAGCTCGCCACTCCCAGCCGACCATCCCTGCGGTGAATTGGTCAAAAAATATCTCACTGCCGTTGTGAATCAGCAATGGAAGACCGCCGCCAGCCTGCTTCAGGCGTCCTCGCTGGATCGCAAGCAGAAGGAAACCATTGCCATCATCAAGACCGCTCCCACCATGACCGAGGAGCAGCAGATGCTGGAACGTTTCGGCGTGAAGGAGATCCGCGAACTCGAAAAGCTGACCCCGCAGGAGTTCTACATCCTCGATCGCGAAGCCTGGCACAAGCGCATCAACGCCGCTGCTGATGTCACCAAACGCAAGCAGGACACCCTCAAGATCGACGTGCTCGGCCTCGTCGAAGAGAAGGAAAAAGGTTTCGTTCACGCCACCGTCCGAACCTCCCAGGAAACGCTCACCGATCGCATCGAAGAACTCTTCCTCATCTCCTTCGTCAAGCAGGGTGACTCCTGGACCATCTCCCCTGAGATGAAGGATCGCCCGCTCATCACGCCTCTCGATGGCAAGAAAGCCGAAGGCGAAGCCAAGAGCAAATAAGCTGACTTCAGTGACCTTTTCAAAGGCGGAAGACTTTCGAGTCTTCCGCCTTTTTTGTTCTCCTGCTTCGCGGTCACGACTGCGGCTTCATGAAGCTCTTCTGCGCAGCGCCGATGTCCTGATGCAGGGCGATGATCTCCCTCTGGAGTTCGGCGGCGTGTTCGGGGTCGATGCCGGGCTGCTTGAGCTGAGTTTGCAGGCGCTGTTTCATCATGAGCAGGCGGGTGAGCTCCAGGGCGCGGAGTTCGTGCTCGGCTTCTGCCATGCCGCCAGTGGCACGGGCCTCGTGCATGAGCTGGTTTAAAGCAGCCTCTTCATCAGGCTCGAGCGTGGTGAGGAAGACGGTGACTGCGACGGTGTCCACAGGATCGAAGGTGCCGCGCCAGATGAGCGCGAGAAGTTCGGTGCCGGGCACGTCGCGGAGGACGTCGTCGTGGGGCTGATGGCGGAGCCAGTCGAGCACCTGGGCATCGGCGAGCGCGAGGCGGGTGAGGAGGATGGCGTTCTTATCCTGGCTGGCGAGGAGTTGCTTGCCGGGGCTCTCGCCGGGCGTTGGAGTTTTGGTGTTGTCACGCGAGTTGCGTGTCGTGGGCTGCTTCGCTGCACGGGCGACGAGCTGCCGCATGGTGTCCTCAGGGATGGAGAGACGCACGGCGGCGCGCTGGATGGCAGTCTCGCGGGCCACGGGACTTTCCAGAAGGTGGATGTTTCCCGCCATCTCTCCAGCGAAGCGCACTCGCTCGCGCATCTCGCCCATGTCACGGCGACTGGCGGCGGCATCGACCTGATAATCGAGGAACTCCTGCGCACTTTGCAGCAGCGCTTTGAATGCCTCCGGGCCTTGTTTGCGGATGAGCGAGTCGGGGTCTTCGCCCGCCGGAAGCGAGGCCACTTTGATGATAAGCCCGGTGGGTGCGAGGATCTGGAAGGCTCGCTCGCCTGCCTTGAAGCCCGCATTGTCCGAGTCGTAGCACAGCACGATCTCGTCCGCCTGACGCTTCAGCGTTTTGGCATGAACCTCGGTGAAGGCGGTGCCCTGTCCGGCGACGGCATTCGTGAAACCCGCCTCGTGGAGCATGAGGGTATCGATCTGGCCTTCGCAGACGATGGCTTGCCCAGCTTTTGAAATGTGCCTCTTCGCGCGGTCGAAGCCGAAGAGTACCTTGCTCTTGCTGAAGATGGGCGTCTCGGGTGAGTTCAGATACTTGGCCATCTTCGGGTTTGCCTCCAGCAGGCGCCCGCTGAAGGCGATGACTTCGCCGTTGTCATTGCAGATGGGAAACATCAGGCGATCTCGGAAGCGCGGGAAGGCATCGCCGCGCTCCTCGCTGTAGATGAGGATGCCAGCGTCGATGAGGGCTTGTTTGCCGAACTTCTGCTCCGTGGCCCACTGGCGGAGGAGCTGGCCGTTTGAGGGCGCGTAGCCGAGCTTCCAGTTCTTCGCCACGGCAGAGTTGATGCCCCGGCCTTTCAGATACTCGCGTGCGCTCTCGGCGAGCGGGCTTTTCATCAGAAGCTGGTGATACCACACGGCGATCTCCTGATGCACTCGAATGAGCAGCGTGCGGTGCTTCGCCTCCTTCTCGGCGTTCTCGTCCCAGACCTGCTCCTCGATGCGGATGTTTGCCGCATCGGCCAAGCGTTTCACCGCCTCCATGAAAGTCAGCCCGTCATGCTCCATGACGAAGCGGAAGGCATTCCCACCGACGCCGCAGCCGAAGCAGTGGTAGGAGTTTGTCGAGGGCCGCACATTGAAGGAGGGCGACTTCTCATTGTGGAAAGGGCACAGGCCCTGCCAGTTTGACCCTGCCCGCCGCAGCTTCACCGAGCGGCCGATCAGCTCCACGATGTCCGTGGAGGCAAGGATCTGCTGGAGGGTTTCTTCGGGGACGCGGGCCATGGTTTCGGACGGAACGAGAGAGCCGTGGATGGGCGTGAACTCAAGCGTGGAGTTCAGCGGGGCAGGGGAGTTGACGGTGATTTCCTGTTGGCGCAGGGCGATGCCCCCGGCTACAAAGCCAGCCATGACACCCTTTCAGGCGATCCTTCTCTGCGCACTCGGCGGCTACGTGAGCGGCGCGACGCCCTTTGGCTACATCGCGGGCAAGCTCACGCGCGGCATCGACATCCGCCAGCACGGCAGTGGAAACATCGGCGCGACGAACGCCATCCGCGTGCTCGGCAAGCCCATCGGCATCCCTGTTTTCATCCTCGATTTCCTCAAAGGCTGGCTGCCCATCTGGCTGGCGAAAGCCTGGCTCGTGACGATTCCCGGCGCAGAAAGCCTGCTCTCCACGGGCGCTGTCGTGACAGGACTCGCCGCTGTGCTCGGACACATGTTTACCTTCTGGCTCAGTTTCAAAGGTGGCAAAGGCGTGGCCACCACCGGCGGCGTCTTGCTCGGCATCGCCCCCATCGCCATGCTCGGTGGTCTGGCGGTGTGGCTGCTGTTCTTCTTCACCACGCGCTACGTCTCGCTCGCCTCCATGATGTCAGGCGTCGGCGTCGCGGCTACAATGCTGATTCAGATGAGCCGTTCGGGCCATTGGGATCCGGTGATGCTTGGCTTCGGAGTGCTCGTGATGCTGCTCGTCATTGTTCGTCATAAGGCGAACATCGGGCGCATCATCGCTGGGACGGAACCGAAGGCGGGGCAAAAAAAAGCAGGTTGAGAAAAAGATTCTTGCCAGCTTTGGATTACGCATGTAATCCGAGGATCACGTTTGTAATCCACGACCATGCCCGAAGACGAAGACATCGCCCCCACGCCCCGCATTTCTGACGCCGAATGGACCGTTATGAACGTCCTCTGGCAGCGTGGCACCAGCACGCTGAG
>JBILPY010000049.1:0-14497 GCA_044373575.1 Prosthecobacter sp.
AACCCGACCTTCTAAGGTCCGACACCGAAGTGATGAAGTCCCGGAAATAGGCAGAAGAATGGGGGCAGAAGAATCAAGAAACCATTCTCTTGCCCCCATTCTTTTGTCGATCCGGCTCGCCGTAGCCCTCTAAGCCTGCCCTGATAAACCACGAACGAGGAACGAAAAAAACGAAACTGAAGGAGTCCAAACCATCGACAGGAGAGCCGAGTGAAACGAGACAGACAGCCAAAGGCTGCCCAAAGGGAAGCGAAGCGCCTCAATGGGGACAGAAGAATCAATCGATCCAGCTTATCCGGCCCCACATTCTCTTGCCCCCATTCTCTTGCCTGCCCGGCTCGCCGAAATCCTCCAGTGCGGTGCTCATGAACCAAGAATCCATTCTCCGTAGCAAGACTGCGAAGGATGAACAAGGAACCAAGAACTAGGAACAAAAAGACCATGCCCTACGACCCCACTCTCCCCGCGCCGAACTCGCCGCTGGAATCCCAAGTGATCCGCGACCAGCTCCAGGCGCTCTTCAATCTGATCAACAACATCGCGTCCATTGCGGCGGCGCAGGTGGACAGCACGAACACTCTGCCACCGAGCAGTCCAGCGAATGCGAGTGTGACCGTGAGCGGCAACACGCTGCACTTCACCTTTGAAATCCCGCAGGGGCAGGAAGGCCCGATGGGCCAGCAGGGGCCGCCGTTTTCCACTGCCGTGGTGGATAGCGTGAACACCGTGGAGCCCGGCACCCCCGCCGCTGTGAATGTGGGCTTTGATGGCACCAACGTGCGCTTCACCTTTGACATCCCACGCGGGAACGACGGCAGCCAAGGTCCGCAAGGCAATGACGGCGGTCAGGGGCCGCCCGGCAACGACGGTGCCCAAGGCCAGCCCTTTGCCCAAGCCGTGGTGGACGGCGTGACGACGCTCGATCCCGGCCAGCAGGCCACCGTGCAGACGAGCTTCGACGGCAGCAACGTGCGCTTTACCTTCGGCATCCCACGCGGCAGTGATGGCAGCAACGGCAGCGACGGCTCCCAAGGCCCACCCGGCGACATCAGCCAAGCCCAACTCGACAGCGCGATCAGCAGCGCCATCAGCGGCACCAGTGCGAACACGAACAGCGTGAGCACGCTGGACAGCACGTTCGCTGATCCCGACATGGAGGCCCTGCGGCAGAAGCTGAACGAGATGATCCTGAACGGGCGGAGGTGACTGATTCCACTTGGGGAACCGCTGATGAAAGCCACACCGCAGAGTTAGGAACGCCGCAGAGACCTAACGTTCCAGTTTTGGCACCCTCGACACCATCTTCGCCGTCTCCCGGCATGGAAGCCCTGCGGCAGAAGGTGGTCGTTTCAGTGAGGTCATGGACAGCGAGATGATTCGGTTTAACCGATGGGTCCGCTCGGAAATGGATACTCGTCTGCCCGGCTGTGAAGTTCCAAGATGAGGCGTCGAAAATGATGACCTGATGAATGCGAACTTTGATCCAGCACCTGATGCCATCCATCCGAAACACCTCCTGGCTGAGGTGGATCTTTCTGAGCCATGCCGCCACGGACTCCCTGCCGCGCTGGACTCGGCTAGGCGATATGACGCGAAGCTCTGCCTTGTGCCCGTGGTGAAACCCATGATGGAATGATGTCCGCCGCTGATCTCATCTTTGCCGCTGGGCCGATTCTCCTGCTCATCCATTGGATGACGAAGAAGAAGCCGATGCCTTCCGCCAAGGCGCTGCCGCTTGCGGCGCTGGTGGCCTATGGGCTGCGGCTGGCATGGTTCGGCACCGATGCCGCTCTCGTGAATGCCTCGGTGGTGGCGGGGCTGCTGGTGGCGCTGACGCCGATTCTCATCGTGTGGGGGGCGATTTTTTTCTTCCTCTCGATGGAGCACTGCGGTGCGATGAAGACGATCCGCCGCTGGCTGAATCATCTCTCCCGCAACCGCGTGGCGCAGGTGGTCATCATTGGCTGGTCGTTTCAATTTCTCATCGAAGGAGCGAGCGGCTTCGGCACGCCTGCCGCGCTGGCGGGGCCGCTGCTCGTCGGGCTCGGTTTTCAGCCGCTGCGTGTGGCGATGGCCTGCCTCATCCTCAATAGCGTCCCGGTTTCGTTTGGCGCGGTGGGGACGCCGACGTGGTTTGGATTTGGGCAGCTCGGCTTGAGTGCGGCGGAGTTGCACGCGGTGGCATGGAAGACTGCGCTCATGCACAGCGCTGCGGCTTGCTTTGTGCCGCTCCTGGCTTTTCGCCTTTTGGTGGGCTGGCAGGAGATCCGGCGTAACCTTGTCTTCATCTACCTCGCGCTCGCGGCGAGCGTGGTGCCGATGTTCCTGCTCGCGCTGGTGGATCATGAGTTTCCCGCCGTCGCGGGTGGATTGATCGGGCTGATTCTCACCGTCTGGCTGGCACGTCGTTGCATCGGTCTCGCCCGTGAGGATTCGGAGGTGGAGGAAGAAGCGGGAGAGGCTCCACGCCCGCGAGAAGTGGTGAAGGCGCTCTTTCCCCTCTGGGCCACGGTGCTCGTGCTGCTGGCCACACGCATTCCGGCACTCGGCCTGCGCGGGCTGCTCACGGCGGCGACTCCGGCCTGGGATGTTTCGCTCGGCAGTTTCGGCAGCTTGTCCATCAGCCCGGCTCTGGTGCTCAATCTGCGCGGCATCTTCGGCACGGACACGGACTGGACGCATCAGGTGCTCTATGTGCCATCGTTGATCCCCTTCGTGCTGATCGCCGTCGTGTCATGGCGTGTCCTCGCCGCGCCTGCGGGCACTGCGCGGACGGTTTGGCGCGAGTCCGCCGCACGGATGCGCCAGCCCGTTTTGGCGCTGCTCGGTGCGCTGGTTTTTGTGCGCCTGCTGATGGTCGGCGGAGAGGAATCGTCGGTGATGTTGATCGGTCATTCACTTGCGGCGGCCACGGGCGGCTGGTGGACCTATCTGGCCGCGTATCTCGGGGCGCTCGGCGCGTTCTTCGCTGGCTCCTGCACCATTTCCAATCTCACCTTTGGGCCGATTCAGGACTCCATCGCCACGCAGATGAGTCTGAATCGCACGACCATCCTCGCGCTGCAATCCGTCGGTGGAGCGATGGGCAACATGGTCGCCATCCACAACATCGTCGCCGTCTGCTCCGTGCTCGGTCTGGGCAATGCCGAGGGCGAGATCCTCAAGAAGACCGTAGGGCCGATGCTGCTCTACGGCTTGGCAGCCACGCTCGTGACCTTCCTCCTGCATTAAATCACCCCAAAACTCACCCTCATATCCATCCCCGATCATGCCAACCACCTTGCCACCTCTGACGCTTGCTTTTTACGACACCAAACCCTACGACCGCGAATATTTCGCGCGTGCCGCAGATGGCACAAATGTCATTCTGCACCATCACGATTTCCGTCTCTCCTCAGAGACGGCCAGCTCTGCTCAGGGCGCGGACGCGGTGTGCGTCTTCGTCAACGACCGCCTGAATCGCGAGTGCCTGACAAAGCTGGCCGACCTAGGCGTGAAGCTCGTGGCGCTACGCTGCGCGGGTTTCAACAACGTGGACCGCGTCGCGGCTGGCGAGCTGGGCCTCTCGGTCGTGCGTGTGCCCGCCTATTCGCCGCACGCCGTCGCGGAGCATACCGTGGCACTGCTGCTGGCATTGAATCGTAAGATTCACCGCGCCTACAACCGGGTGCGGGAACAGAACTTCTCGCTCAGCGGCCTCGTGGGTTTTGATCTGCATGGCAAGACCGTCGGCATCGTCGGCACTGGCAAGATCGGGCGTGTGACAGCGCAGATTTTTCGCGGCTTCGGCTGCCGTGTCCTCGCGCATGATCCGCATCCGATGCTGGAATGGGCGACGGAGCATGGGATCAGCTACACCAGCGTGGAAACGCTGCTGGAGGAGAGCGATGTGGTGAGCCTGCATTTGCCACTCACGCCGGAGACGCATCACCTGCTCAGTGTCGCTACCATTGCCCTGATGAAGCCCGGAGCCTATTTGGTGAACACGAGCCGAGGAAAGCTGGTCGATAGTGCCGCAGTGATCGAAGCGCTCAAATCCGGTCATCTCGGCGGCGTGGCGCTTGATGTCTATGAGGAGGAAGAGGGCATCTTCTTTGAGGATCACTCCGGCGCGGTGCTTCAGGATGATGAGCTGTCACGCCTGCTGTCCTTCCCCAACGTGCTCATCACCGCACATCAAGCATTCTTGACGCACGAGGCGCTATCAGAAATCGCCCGCGTGACTACGGCCAACGTCCTCCAACTCGGAACCGGCGCGTCCTTCCTGGAAGGCACCACGCTGTGAGCACACCCGGCAAATCATCGAGTTCCGCCATGCCCAAAAAGCTCCAGAAACTTACGCCCACGACTGTCCAAAACGACGAACTCAAACGGCTGATCGAGGAGCTGGAGACGATTCGCGGGAGTGCGCTGGAGTTGGAGGCGGAGGCGCTTCCACGCGCGGAGGCGCTGCACCCGACTTACACGCAGAGCGCCCGCAATCTGCTTCACTATCTGGCCCTGCGCCGACAGGAACTGCGACCGCTTCAGAAGCGACTATCCGCGTTCGGACTTTCATCGCTGGGGCGAACCGAAGCGCATGTGCTCGCCAGCATGGACCGGGTGCTGGAGACCTTGCACCGTCTGGCTGGCATACCGTTCGCTCCGCGGGCCGCAGCGCCACCGGTGAATGGTTTCGACGAAGGCAGAGATTTACTGGACCTGCACACCGAAGCACTTCTCGGGCCGCCGCCCGGAGACCGCGTGACGCGAATCATGGTCACCATGCCGACGGCGGCGGCGGACGATCCTGCGCTGATTGCGCAACTCCTGGCCAGCGGCATGGACTGCATGAGAATCAACTGTGCCCATGACGATGCGAAAAAATGGCGGCGCATGATCCAGCACCTCCGCAAAGCCGAAAAAGCGCTCGGCAGGAAATGTCGCATCATGATGGACCTAGCCGGACCGAAGTTGCGAACCGGGCTGATTGAACCCGGCGAGCAGGTCATCCGCTGGAAGCCCCGGCGGAATCGGCTGGGTCAGGTGACTGCCCCGGCGCACATTTGGCTGTTTCCGGAAGACTCGCCGTCTGTCCCTCCAGCTTCTGCCAACGCGTGCGTGCCGGTTTCCGGCCCGTGGCTGAAACGCCTGCGGACCGGTGATCGCATCCGCTTCGTGGACGCGCGCGGGTCGCGGCGCACTCTTCGCGTCGCTGCCTTGGAGGGCTGCGGGCGCTGGGTTGAAGCCGATCAGACGGCTTATATCATTCCGGGAACAGTCCTGCGCGTCCCAAAGCGCACCCGAAAGGCGCAAACAAAACCGGCCTTTCACGAGGTCAGGATCGGGGCGCTGCCGGCGCTGGAACAAGTTCTTGAACTCAAGGAAGGTGACTCGTTGATCCTCACCAAGGGCGATATCCCGGGCCGACCGACCCAACGAGGACCGAACGGCGCGGTGCTGCATGCCGCTCAAATTGGCTGCACGTTACCAACTATCTTTGCCGACGTGCGCGTCGGCCAGAGCATCTGGTTCGATGACGGCAGGATCGGCGGCAGGATTGAATCGGTCGAGCCAGAGCGGATTCAGGTCCGCATCGTGCAGGCTCGCTCCCGTGGGGAGAAACTGCGTGCCGACAAGGGGATCAACCTCCCGGAGAGCGTGCTGAACTCCCCCGGCTTGACGGAGAAAGACATCGCCGACCTGCCGTTCGTTGCCGCTCACGCGGACATGGTTGGTTACTCGTTTGTGCGCACGCCAGCAGATGTCGAAGTCTTGGAGGCGCGGCTCAGGGAACTTGGCGGCAAGCATCTCGGTATCGTCCTGAAAATCGAAACTCGTGAAGCCTTCAAAAACCTGCCCGCGCTGTTGCTGACCTCCATGCGCTCGCCGCGTGACGGCGTGATGATCGCCCGTGGCGACCTGGCCATCGAGTGCGGCTTCGAGCGACTGGCGGAGGTTCAGGAGCAGATTCTTTGGATTTGCGAAGCCGCCCATGTGCCGGTCATCTGGGCCACGCAGGTCTTGGAGAGCGTCGCGAAGGAGGGCCTGGCGACGCGCGCGGAAGTCTCGGATGCCGCGAGCAGCCAGCGCGCGGAATGTGTGATGTTGAACAAAGGGCCACACATCACCCAGGCCGTGGAGACCTTGGTAAACATCCTTCGCCGCATGGAGGGGCACCAGCACAAGAAACGCGTGATGCTCCGCCCCTTGGAACTGGCTCGCAACTTCCGCCATTGAACGCGCTGACACTGTTCGCACATGACAACCATCCAACCCCGCAATCCTCAAACACGATGAAGCCCGCCAAGAAAAACAGCACTGCTGCAAAGGCAGCCGCGAAGAGTGCGCAGGTGCCTGTCGCCAAGCCGACCAAGAAAACCGCCGCATCCGCCAAGCCAGCACGCAAACGCCCGGCTGTGCCGCCGTTGCCGCCACTTGCGCCCCAAGTGGCTGTGGAGATCACGCATGTGGAGATCGCCACCCGTGCCTACTTCATCTACATCAGTGCAGGCTGTCCTGAAGGGCAGGAGATGCAGCACTGGCTTGAAGCTGAAGCTCAACTTACCCGCCGCTGAACTGCTGCCAAACCTTCCGACGAGTCAGATCATAAATAATCACGGCCCTAACCAAGACTCAACCCTCCAATCCCCAAACAGCACAACCCATGAAAACCATCGTCGCCCTGGTCGATCTCTCTGATCTCACCTTCAAAGTTCTCAAACAGGCTCACCTGCTGGCCAGCGCCTTCAACAGCCAGGTCATCATTCTGCATGTGGTAGGGGAGCAGCCCGTGGTTTTCGACCTCGGCATTGCTTCTCCCGTCATCATGCAGGCTCCGTCTCAGGAAACCATTCAGAGCCACCATGCCCAACTCCTGGAAATGCGTGACTCCCTGGTCAAGTTCGGAGTCCGTGCCACCGTCCAGCAACTGGAGGCAGCCAGCGTGGATACCGTGCTCGAAGAGACTCGGAAATGCGGAGCCGATCTGATCATTCTCGGCTCACATCACCACAGCAAAATCTACCGCCTGCTCGTCGGCACTGTCACGGATGACGTCCTGAAGCGCGCCCACTGCCCCGTGCTCGTCGTTCCAAGCGAGGCCGATGTGCCGGAGCCGAAATGAAGCCTGTCCTGAATGCTCAAGATCCGGCACGAACTGGACGCCAGCAGCTCAGAAATACATGACTGCATCTGGCAGAGTGAACCTGCCGCTTCAGCGAACCAAAAGCCCCCCCCAATCCCCCCAATCCCACCACGTCATGAACTCGCTCAAGACCATCCTCGTCCCCGTGGATTTCTCCACGGGGTCACGCTCAGCACTCGCACAAGCGACGCGGCTGGCGGGGCTTAATGGAGCCAGTCTTCACGTCCTGCATGTGGTGGACACCGCCGCCATCGACATGATCGCGGTCAGCCGCCGCATGAGCTTTGAGCGTGAGGCTGCGATTGCCGCCGAAGGTGCCCAGGAAGCTCTCGTGCGCTGGCTGGCACAGGCGGGTGCTCCTGCCAGTTGCCAAACGACTATTGTCGTGGGCGTGCCTTTGCATGAAATCTTGGAGCACATCCACACCCTGAAACCAGATTTGGTCGTGGCGGGGATCACAGGTTCGGGTGAATCAAAGCTGGGTGCTGGGTCCGTTTCCTGCAAGCTGGTGCGTAAAGCGCGGACCAAGGTGCTGCTGGTCAGGGCAGCGCATCCGAATCCCTTTCAGAAGATCATCGCCTGCATTGATTTCTCCGAGACCTCGCGCGAGGTCGCCGCGCAGGCCCATCGTGTCGCCGTTCAAGATGGTGCCAGGGTGGACTTCCTGCATGTGTGGCGGGAGCCGTGGCTGAATCTCCCTTACGCCCACGCACCGTTCGGCGCATCGGTTCCGATGACGCCGCCTGCCATCAGCGGCGACTATCTTCAGGCAACGGAATCGGCGCTGCGCGACTTTGTGAGCGAGGCGTCCCAGGACATCGAATCCCGTGCGCTGCTGCTCCAGGCGACGAACTATGGCAACGGCATCGTGGCCCACGCCAGACAGACGGAAGCCGACCTGATCGTGATGGGCAGAAAAGGGCGCACCAACCTGCGCTATGTGCTGCTTGGATCGACCGCAGAACAATTGCTGACCATTTTGCCGACTGCGCTGCTGGTGGTGAACCCGGCGGACAGTGAGACTTGATGACCCTGACACGCCATGAACGCCATTGATATATCCTCTGCGCCTCCGTCAGAAATCGCGCCCGGTCTGGGTTTGCTGGTTCCGGTCGATTTTTCCGCAGCCAGTGCTCGGGCGAGCCGTATCGCCGTCTCCCTAGCGCAAAAGTGGGCTGCGCAAGTCACGTTCGTGCATGTGCTCGCTCCGTTGGCTGATGAGGCCGAGGTTTTGGCATTTGGGAGTCACTTCCTGGCCCAACGCCAAACTCACACCGAGGTGAAGCTTGAGGCTTGGAGGCAAACGCACGCAGCCGATCAACAGGCAGCATGCGAAATCCTCCACGGCAGGGATTTTGAGGAGATCGTGAGCTGTGCGGCGGTGCGCCGCGTGGAGATGATCATCATGGCACGCAGCGGCAGATCCGGTTTCATCGAGCAACTGCTAGGCAGCACCGCAGAGCGCGTGGTGCGGCATGCAAAATGTCCCGTGCTGGTCATCAACGACTTTGACGAGGCTCCGCTGCTGGAGGCTGGCCCCCTTCTTCTAACCACGGACTTTTCACCTGCATCACGAGCCGCCTTTCCATGGGCTGAAAGATTCGCCCGGACCTTTGATGCCAAAATCACGCTGGCGAACGTGCAGGAGCCAATGGGACTGCCGGGAACGCGTGAGTATGCTCGATTTTACCAGGAGATCGATGCTCTGCGAGCGCAGGCAGATGCCGAGATCACCGCTCTGCGTGACGAGTCTCTTGATGCCAGCCTGTCTGGAGATGCGGAGGTGGTGGAGGGCACGCCCCACCGCGCCATTTGCCGACTGGCCCGTCGCCTGAAAGCCGCCCTCATCGTCATGAGTTCCCATGGACGCACGGGCTGGCAGCGTGCCCTGATCGGGAGCACCGCTGAGCTGGTCGTCCGCCATGCGCCGTGTGCGGTCCTGGTGATTCGGGGCAGTGATTTGCCCACAAATACAGACCCTGAATGAGCCGCCCACTTTCTGCCTTTCGCACCCTTTTTGAATCATGATTTTCTCCGATGTCTTCACCGAAATAGCCGTGCTGCTGCTGATCTCAGCGGTGGCAGGTGCGCTCGGGCTTTGGCTGAAACAGCCGCTCATCGTCTCCTTTATTGCCGCCGGGATGGTCATGGGACCGTCGGTGCTAGGCATGGTCTCAGCCAATGATCAGGTCGGCCTGCTCGCCGGGCTCGGCATTTCGTTGCTGCTCTTTGTCGTGGGGTTGAAGCTGGACCTGCACATCATCCGTGCCTTCGGCCCCGTGGCACTGGCCACCGGTTTGGGACAGGTTTTCTTCACCTCCGTCGTGGGCTTCTTCCTGGCGCTGGCCTTGGGCATGGCGGTGGTCCCGGCGATCTATGTCGCGGTCGCGCTCACGTTTTCCAGCACGATCATCATCGTGAAGCTGCTCTCAGACAAAAAGGAGACGGATACTCTGCATGGCCGCATCGCGATTGGTTTCCTCATCGTGCAGGACATCGTCGTGGTCCTGGTGATGATCGGCCTGACGGCCATGGGATCGGCTGGCGATACTGCCTCACTGGGAGCGCAGGCCTTGGCTGTGCTGGGCAAAGGCGCGGCCTTCATCGCTGTTTTGGCCGCCTTGATGAAATGGGTGCTCACACCTCTGCTGCGGCGTTTGGGACGCTCGCGAGAGCTGCTGGTGCTCAGCGCCGTGGCCTGGGCGGTGACGCTGAGCGCGGCAGCACATCATCTCGGCTTCAGCAAGGAAGTCGGCGCCTTCCTCGCCGGTGTGTCCATTGCCTCCACGCCTTACCGTGAGGTGATCGGCTCTCGTCTGGTCAGCCTGCGTGATTTTCTGCTGCTGTTCTTCTTCATCGATCTGGGCGCACACCTCGATCTCGGCGCGATGGCGGGCCAGGTGCTGCCCGCGCTGGCTCTCTCGATCTTCGTTCTCTTGGGGAATCCGCTCATCGTCATGGTCATCATGGGCGCGATGGGCTATCGCAAGCGCACCGGCTTCCTCGCCGGACTCACCGTGGCGCAGATCAGCGAGTTCTCCCTCATCCTCGGTGCCTTGGGAATGAGGCTGGGGCATTTGGATGCAGGCGTGATGGGTGTGATCACCTTGGTGGGACTCATCACCATCAGCCTGTCCACCTACATGATCCTTTACTCCGGCCCGCTGTATGAGCGTCTGGAGCCCTGGCTGCGGATCTTTGAGCGCAAAAACCCCGGACGTGAAGCAAATCACCCTGACACCAAACCCAACGCCAGGCCCGTGGACGTCATCGTCTTTGGGCTGGGTCGCTATGGCATGGCGCTCGTGCGTGAAATGGAAAGCCACGATCTGCATGTGATGGGCGTGGACAGCGATCCCGGCCTCCTGCGCGGATTCACCCACAAAGGCATGGAGACAGTGTATGGCGATGCCGAAGATCCCGGCTTCCTGGCCTCGCTGCCCTTGGATGAAGCCCGCTGGGTGGTGAACAGCATCCGTGACAAGCATGTGAATCAGATCCTGCTGCACGGGCTCGAAGACTGCGGCTACCGGGGATGCATCGCCGTGACCTCCAACTCCGATCACGAATCCGCCAGCCTGCGTGAAATGGGTGCCCATCTGGCCCTCACCCCCTTTGCCGACGCCGCCGCTGATGCCGTGCGGCAGCTCCTTTCCCTCCCAACCAACGTTTCCGAAAATCCAACCCCAACTGCCTCCGCATGAACTCATCCCCATCCCATCCTTTCATCAAATGGTTCGCCGACATCACGATCGAGGACGTTCCCCTCGTCGGCGGCAAAAACGCCTCGCTCGGTGAAATGGTGCGCGAACTCGCGGGCAAGGGCGTGAAGGTGCCGGATGGCTTTGCCATCACTGCCGAGGCCTTCCGGCATTTCATCCGCGAGGCGGGCATTGATGAGCGCATCCGCACGACGCTCGCGGACCTCGACACGCATGACATGGCGAACCTCAGCGAGCGCGGCCAGTCGGTGCGTCAGGCCATTCTCAATGCCCCGCTGCCTGCCGATTTGCAGGAACTGATCACGGCGGCCTATCGTGAGCTGCAAGGCAGCAGCACCGCGCCCTTGGATGTCGCGGTGCGCTCCTCCGCCACCGCCGAAGACTTGCCCGATGCCAGCTTCGCTGGGCAGCAGGAGACCTATCTGAATGTCCACGGCACCACAGCACTTCTGGAGACGTGCAAGCGCTGCTTTGCCTCGCTCTTCACCGACCGTGCCATCAGCTACCGCGTGGACAAGGGCTTCGATCATTTCAAGGTCGCGCTCAGTATCGGCGTGCAGCGCATGGTGCGCTCCGATCTCGCCTGCTCGGGTGTCATGTTCACCATTGATACCGAAAGCGGCTTCCGCGATGCCGTGATGATCAGCGCCGCTTATGGCCTGGGCGAAAACGTGGTGCAGGGCTCCGTCACACCGGATGAGTTTCTGGTTTTCAAACCCACGCTGAAGACGGGGCATCGGCCAGTATTGCAAAAGACGGTGGGCAGCAAGGAGTTCAAACTCGTCTATGATTCCGGCGGCGGGAAGATGGTGAAAAACATCCCCGTGGCACCTGCGGATCGCGCCAAACTCGCACTTACGGATGACGAAGTGCTCGAACTCGCCCGCTGGGCCTGCATTGTCGAAGATCACTACTCCGCCAAGCGCGGCCAGCACGCGCCGATGGATCTGGAATGGGCCAAGGATGGCATCACCGGCGAGTTGTTCATCGTGCAGGCACGTCCAGAGACCGTGCAGTCGCGCAAGGATCTCGACGTGCTTGAATCCTACGTTTTGAGCAAACGCAGCACCGTGCTGACCAGCGGGCGCAGCGTCGGTGCAAAGATCGCCACCGGGCGCGTGCGTGTGATCAAGAGCGCTGAGTTCATCGGCCAGTTTCAGGAAGGCGAAGTGCTCGTCACCGACAAGACCGACCCCGACTGGCAGCCCATCATGAAGAAAGCGGCGGGCATCATCACGAATCGCGGCGGGCGCACCTGCCACGCCGCCATTGTCAGTCGCGAACTCGGCGTGCCAGCCATCGTCGGCACGGAACACGGCACCGAGGCGCTCAAGGATGGCCAGATGGTCACCGTGAGCTGTGCGGAAGGCGATACCGGCTTTGTTTATGAAGGTGAGCTGCCCTTTGAAGTGCAGCGCACCGATTTGAAGTCCCTCGGTAAGCCGCGCACCAAAGTGATGATGAACCTCGCCAATCCCGAGGAAGCCTTCGCGCTCTCCTTCATCCCGAATGACGGCGTCGGCCTCGCACGGATGGAGTTCATCATCAGCACCTACATCAAGATCCATCCGCTTGCTTTGATCGACTTTGACAAGCTCGCCGATGCCACCGCCAAAGCAGAGATCGAGAAGCTCACCGCAGGCTACACTGACAAGCCGCAGTTCTTCGTCGATAAACTCGCGCAAGGCGTCGCCATGATCGCCGCCGCGTTTTATCCCAAGGATGTCATCCTGCGGCTCAGCGACTTCAAAACGAACGAGTATGCCAATCTCATCGGCGGCAAAGCCTACGAACCTGCGGAGGAGAATCCGATGCTCGGCTTCCGAGGTGCGAGCCGCTACTACCACCCGCGCTATCAGGCCGGCTTCGCGCTGGAGTGCCGCGCCGTCAAAAAGGTGCGCGATGAGATGGGCCTCACCAACTTGAAGCTCATGATCCCCTTCTGCCGCACGCTCGATGAAGGCCGCAAAGTTCAGGCCGAGATGGAGAAGCACGGACTCAAGCGCGGCCAGGACGGACTGGAGATTTACGTCATGTGCGAGATCCCTGCCAACGTCATCCTCGCCGAGGAGTTTGCGGATCTCTTCGACGGCTTCAGCATCGGCTCCAACGACCTCACCCAGCTCATCCTCGGTGTGGATCGCGACAGCGAGATCGTCGCGCCCATTTTCGATGAACGAAACGCCGCCGTGAAGACCATGATCACCTGGGTCATCGCCGTCTGCCGCGCCAAAGGCCGCAAAATCGGCATCTGCGGCCAGGCCCCGAGCGACTACCCTGAGTTCGCGCAGTTCCTCGTGGAGCAGGGCATCGACAGCATCTCACTGAATCCCGACACCGTGCTCAAGACCACGCTGGCGATATTGGCGAAGGAAGACCACCCTGAGCCTCATTGAATCCATCGTGCCTCAGCGAATTGCTGATTGCCCACGGCTTAATTGTCGATCATCAAACCATGTTGACTGCGACCACTGCCCACGATCTCGCCACCTCTGATGCTTTACGTCTCACCGGCGGCTCACTAGAAACAGGACTCTCGAGCGCGGAGGCGGCGGAGAGGCTGCGGCGTTATGGGGAAAACCTGGTGAAGGTGCGCGGCGGCACGTCGGCGTGGCTGCGGCTGGCGCGGCAGTTCACGGCACCACTGGTGCTGGTGCTCATTGCAGCGGCGGTGGTCACGGGCTTTCTCGGCGAGTGGGTGGATGCCTCGGTGATCTTTATCGTGGTCGTGGTGAATGCGATCGTGGGCTTTTTGCAGGAATCGAAGGCGGAAAGTGCGCTCGAAGCCCTCATGAAGATGGTCGTGGCGGAGGCGGTGGTGCGGCGCGATGGCAAAAAGATCCGCGTGAACAGCGTCGAACTCGTTCCTGGCGACATCGTGATGCTCGCGGGTGGTGATCGCGTGCCGGCGGACATTCGTTTGCTCGAAACGAAGAGCCTGCAGATCGATGAATCTTCGCTCACGGGCGAATCGGTGCCTGCGAGCAAGCGCCCTGATCCGCTGCATGCCGACACAGTGCTCGCGGATCGCGTGAACATGGCCTACGCGGGTTCGCTCGTTACTGCGGGCACCGGCACGGGCGTCGTGTGGGCCACGGGGGATCGCACGGAGACGGGGCGCGTGGCTTTTCTCATCGCGGAGGCGGTGGATCTCACCACGCCGCTCACGCGGAAGATCGCCCGCTTCAGCGGCGTGCTTCTCTGGGTCATCCTCGCGCTCGCGGCTGCTCTGTTTGCCTATGGCGTGCTGGTGCGCGGCGGCAGCGTGATCGAGATGCTCATGGCGAGCGTGGCGCTGGCTGTGGGCGTGATTCCCGAAGGCCTGCCCGCCGCCATCACCATCGTGCTGGCTATCGGTGTGAGCCGCATGGCCAAGCGCCGCGCCATCATCCGCAAGCTGCCCGCCGTCGAGACGCTGGGCTGCACCACGGTCATCTGCTCCGACAAAACCGGCACGCTCACACAGAACAAGATGACCGTGCAGCGCATCCATGCCGGTGGCGAGACCTTCGAGGTCAGCGGAACGGGCTACGAACCGCGTGGTGCCATTCATCAGGGCCAAATCACGATGGATGCTGCATCGAAGCCCGCTTTGCACGAGTGCCTTCACGCCGGAATGCTGTGCAATGACTCCGCCATCATCGAAAAA
>JBILPY010000410.1:0-4444 GCA_044373575.1 Prosthecobacter sp.
TCAACGTCGGCTCCGTCGGCCAGCCGCGCGATGGCGACTGGCGTGCTTCCTATGCCATTTATGATGTGCAGGCTCAGACGATCTCCATCCGCCGTCTCGAGTATGACATCCAGACCGCGCAGGACAAAATCCGCGCCGCTGGTCTCCCTTCACTGCTCGCTGACCGACTCTCACTCGGCAAGTAATCCATGAGCCACCCCGCGTTGCCAGACCTCGCGGAGTTTCGATCAGCCCTGATCGTCAAACCCAGTTCGTTGGGAGACATCGTGCACACGTTGCCCGCCGTTCACGCGATCAAGCTGGCCCACCCCCACCTTCGGCTCCGCTGGGTCGCCAACACCGAGTGGACGCCTCTTTTGCAAGGCACCTCGTGGCTCGATGAAGTCATCCCATTCCCGCGCAAAAGTTTCCGTGGCCTGACCGCCATCTTCAAAGCCACCCGCTGGGCCAAACAGACACTGCCCACCCAGCAAGGCCCCGAGATCGTGCTCGACTTCCAGGGTCTGCTCCGCAGCGCCGTGCTCGCCCGCGCCAGCGGCTCACGCCCTATCCTCGGCATGTCCGATTCCCGCGAAGGCGCGCGTCTGCTTCACGATCACATCATCTCCGTCGATCCCGCCGCCCACGCCGTGGATCGCTACCTCGCCATGCCCCGCGCGCTCGGCATCGAGATCGACGCCGAACATCTCAGCTTCCCCCTCGCCCCTGGCACCTTGCCCAAAGACTGGCCGCAGCGCGATGACCTCATTGTCGTCCATCCCTGGTCACGCGGCTCGGGCAAATCCTTGTCGCACGAAGCCCTGCAAGCCCTCTGCGACACGCTAGCCCCGCATCCTGTCGTCCTCGTCGGCATGAGCGAGGACAAAGAACGCCCCACAGGCGGGCACGTTACCGACTTCAGCCATCGCACGAGCCTGGCTGAACTTATCGCCTGCCTCCGCCACGCACGCTGGGTTATCAGCGTGGACAGCGGCCCCATGCACATCGCCGCTGCCGTGAACGACCGCACCCTCGGCCTCCACACCTGGAGCGATCCACGCAAAGTCGGCCCCTACAACCCTCGCGCCTGGGTTTGGAAAGCAGGCCGCATCGCCCATCGCCGAGATTTCAACGATTTGGAGGTCAACACAGAAGCCGAGATCACCACCGAAGCCGCACAGCAGATTGGGGAGTTCGTCTTGAAACAAAATTGAGCCACCGCCGCGCTAAAATCCTACCGTGCGTGGAAAGCGATGGACGCCGGGGGCCGTCTTAGCTCACCATCTTGCCCCCAACCCACACTGCCATGAATCGTCGCCTCCTTCTTTCCCTCCTTGCTGCAATGCCGCTGAGCCCCTGCCTCGGTGCTGATGACTTTCTGACCTACGAGCCTAAAGGCGAAGCCAAGGGCAAGCACATTGTTCTCATCTCGGGTGACGAAGAATATCGCAGCGAAGAGGCCATGCCCATGCTCGCCAGGATTCTCAGCGATCGTCATGGCTTCAAGACCACCGTCCTCTTCTCCGTGGACAAAGATGGCTTCATCGACTCGAACAACCAGGAGAGCGTCACCAACCCCGCCGCACTCGACAGCGCCGATGCCATCCTCATGTCCGTCCGCTTCCGCCACTGGCCCGACGCAGCCATGAAGCATTTCCACGATGCCGTACAGCGCGGCGTGCCGATCATCGGCCTGCGCACCTCGACTCATGCTTTCAACATGGCCAAGGACAGCACCTATGGAGCCTGGGCCTGGAACAACGAGAAAGGTGGCTTTGGCCGTATCTTCCTCGGCGAAACCTGGGTCAGCCACTGGGGCAAACATCGCTCCGAAGCCACCAAGGGAATCCTGGAGCCCATGGTCAAAGAAAGCCCCCTGCTCCGCGGAGTGAAGGAATTCTTTGGCACCACCGATGTCTATGAGGCCTCCCCACCAACTGACGCCGTGATTCTGGCCCGCGGTCAGGTGCTCTCCAGCATGGAGCGCGAGAGCGCACCTGCAGAGTATCAGAAAAAGACCAAAGCAGGCATCGAACAGAGTGTGAACCGCCCAATGATGCCCATCGCCTGGACCCGCGAAGTGAAAAACGAAGCTGGCAAGACGAACAAAGTGCTCTGCACAACCATGGGAGCCGCCACCGATCTGACCGATGAAAGCCTTCGTCGCCTCGTCGTGAACGGCGTCTATTGGGGCCTCGGCCTTCAAGTCCCAGGCTTGGCGAATGTACAATACGTGGGCACATACGAGCCACTGATGTACGGCACCAAAGACGGCGAGGATATCAAAGATCCGCACCGTTTCCGCGGCTTCAGGCGCGGCGTGAAGCCGGCAGACCTCAAGTAATCCCAACGACAATTTTTTACCAAAGGGCGGCAGCGATGCCGCCCTTTGCTGTTTGTAGAAGAGCCCACTCGCGCCTAACCTCAGGCCACATGGCAGATCTCGGCAGACTCAATCGACTCAAGGTGCTCTATAGCACACCTCACGGCGTGTATCTCGACGGCGGCGATCACGGAGAGATCCTCCTGCCCACACGCTACATCCCGAAAGGCACTGCCCTGGATGATCTGCTCGATGTCTTCATCTACCGCGACTCCGAGGACCGCGTTATCGCCACCACCGAAAAGCCGCTGGCCTTTATCGGTGAGTTCGCCTCGCTGGAGGTCATCGGCGTGCATCGGCAGATGGGGGCCTTTTTGAACTGGGGCCTGCCCAAGGATCTGCTGCTACCCTTCCGCGAGCAGATCGACAAAGTGCAGGTCGGGCAAAAAGTACTCGTCTTCGTGAAGTTAGACGAACGCTCTGACCGCATCATCGCCACCACAAAGCTGAACAAGCATCTCAGCCGCCAGCCCGTGCCTTATCGCAAAGGTCAGGAGGTCATCCTCATCATCGCCAATCGCACCCCCATGGGCTACAACGCCCTCGTCGGCGGCACCCACATGGGCCTGCTGCATGAAAGCCGTATCACCATGCCTCTGAAGCCAGGGCAGGAGGTCAAAGGCTACATCGTAGGCACACAGCCCGGCGGGAAGATCGACCTCAGTCTCGATGCCTCCGGCTATCAACGCGTAGCCCCGCTTACCGAGCGCATCCTCGAAGTGCTCGCCGCCAATGGCGGCCAACTCGACTTCGACGACGACAGCCCGCCTGAGCGCATTCGCGAAACCTTCGAAGCCAGCAAAGCCGCTTTCAAACAAGCGCTCGGTGCCTTGTTCCGAGCGCGAAAGATCCGCTTCACACGCCCCGGCATCGCCGCCGTGGATGTGCGGGAGCCGACTCCATCGGACTGGCGTCCGGATGGGAGATGAGTGCTTCATGCAATGAAGATCGAAAATGTCTGCCTCATCCACCCGTAGGATTGACACCCTAAAAGCCGGCGGGCCAACCATACAACCCGAGACGAAACCCCAGCATCTCATTCCCCGCGCCCCGCCGGGGCGAATCCTCAATCGGGATAAATGGTGCGATTCGTATCTGGTCGTTCCGCGACCTATACCACCGGCTAACCTTATCGCAAGCACCCGGCTTGGCAGCAATCATCACTAAGACCAGCTCTCAAATAAAATGTGGGCACTCCCGGAAACTCAAAATGATTGGTAAACTTGATCAAAAAGCGGCGCGGAGCTGGGAGATGAGCCAAGCGAAAGCGTGGCAAATTTCATCCCCTACGGCAACCTGGGAGTCTTCGATGAGTTTGTTCAAACCCTTGATGTGGCAGCCTTCGAGACGCCTCTGATGCGCGTGTGCAATCTGGTGCACTGGGAGGTCTTCGATCCGCTCATTCAAGGTGCCGTCACCCTCGAACGAAAAGGTCCTGGTGGCAGGCCGATGACGCCACAAGTTGCCAGATCACAGATCGCAGCAGCTTTCGCGCCTTTCTCGGACTGAGGACTGGGGACGCGATGCCCGACAGCTAGACCATCAGCGACTTCCTCGAACTGCACATCCAAATGAAGATTTCCAAGAGCTTTTTCGACACCTTGCTCGCGCATTTGCAAAAGGATCACGGACTGGCCGTGACAAAAATGAAAACATGATTTTTGACGCCAACATTGCCGAAGTGCCCTAGCAACGCAAGAGCCTCGAAGACAACCCCCTGATCAAGGCAAGTGAAGTGCCCCAGCCATTGATGGATAATGCGAAGGTCAGGGCGCACAAAGGCCTCAACGCGCGCTGGACAAAGAAGAATAACGAAACGCACTACGGCTAGAGAGATCACGGCAAAGTCGATGTGCGCGACAAACTCATCCTCAAAGTCGTCATCACACCAGCAAGCGCGCATGACAGCAAGGCGTTTGAAAAACTCATCGACGAGAGAGATTGTGTCGTGCATACCGACAGCGCCTACTCCGGCGCGACCATCAAGGCAGCGCTCGCTGCCAGGAAAGTGGAGGAGCAGGGCAGGCCGGGCATCCACTCTGCGAAGGATAAAAGGCAAGCAACAGTGAGCAGTTGCACACC
>JBILPY010000411.1:0-4436 GCA_044373575.1 Prosthecobacter sp.
GTTTCACCCGAACGACCTTGGTTCAGCACGAGCCAGAGCGCCTCGACATGGTCGCCGACATAGAGCCAGTCGCGCACGTTCATGCCATCTCCATAAACGGGGATAGCTCTGCGTGAAAGGATTCTCTGGATGACCACCGGAATGAGCTTCTCAGGAAACTGATAGGGGCCGTAGTTGTTCGAGCAGTTCGTGATGACTGTCGTCATGCCATACGTGTGATGGTAAGCCCGCACCAGCATATCGCTGGAGGCTTTGCTGGCTGAGTACGGTGAGTTCGGCGCGTAGGGTGTTGTTTCCGTGAAGAGCCCAGTTTCGCCAAGCGAGCCATAGACTTCATCGGTGGAGACATGGTGGAATTTCACCCCTTCCCTGCCCTGCCAGTGATCACGACAGGCTTCGAGCAGATGGAAGGTTCCGACGATGTTGGTTTGAATGAAGTCCCCCGGCCCCGAGATGGAGCGATCCACATGCGACTCCGCAGCGAGGTGCATGACGTGGGTGATGTCATGCTGACGAACCACACGCACGACCTCGTCTTTATCACGCAGGTCGGCCTTCTCGAAAACGTAGCCAGGATGCTCCACTCCCGCGAGATTTTCGAGATGCCCGGCATAGGTCAGGCAGTCGAGATTCACGATCTTGCGCACCCCGGGCTGCTTTGCCACGAGCCGAACGAGGTTCGACCCGATGAATCCGGCACCGCCTGTAATGAGAAGGTTCATATTCTGAATCAAGCGGCGCTGAGTCCCACGCGGCGCACCTCACCAGCCAGCCCGGCTAGGTAGTCACGATACTCACAGTTCGGCATTTTGGAGACCAGTGATTCGAAGTCATCGATCTTCAGGAAGCCGCGATGCAGCGCAGCCTCCTCAGGACAGCCAAGCTTCATGCCCTGGCGTTTTTCGATGGTCTGTACATACGCCGAAGCATCATGCAGGCTGCTGCTCGTGCCCGCATCCAGCCAGGCCGTGCCACGGCTCATGCGCACGACGCGCAGTTTGCCACGCTGGAGGTATTCCTTGTTCACGTCTGTGATCTCCAATTCACCACGTGCAGACGGCTTCATCTCACGCGCGATCTGCACGACGCTGTTGTCGTAGATGTAAACTCCGGGCACGGCGAAGTTGCTGCGCGGATGTTGGGGCTTCTCCTCCAGTGAGATCGCATGCCCGTCACGGTCAAACTCCACGACACCGTAGCGTTCGGGATCAGTGACATGGTAGGCAAAGACCGTGGCACCACTTTGAAACTCGCTGATCGCACGCGGGAAGACATCGCCCCCGAAGAAGATGTTGTCACCGAGGATGAGTACGACCTGATCTCCGCCGATGAAGTCATCAGCGATCAGAAATGCCTGCGCGATGCCTGCGGGCTTCTCCTGCTCTCGATAATCAATCTCGATCCCCCACTGCGTGCCATCGCCGAGCAGTTGCTTGAAGCGTGGAAGATCATGCGGCGTGGAGATCAGGCAGATCTCACGGATGCCCGAAGCGATGAGCACGGTGAGCGGATAATACACCATCGGCTTGTCATAGACCGGCTGGAGTTGCTTGCTGGCCACCTGGGTCAGAGGATACAGCCGTGAACCGGCTCCGCCTGCGAGAACAATGCCTTTCATATCGGTTTACCGTGTGACCATCCAGTCGTTGAGCACCAGCACATCCATCTTCGTGCGCAGGAAGCAATCCAGCGCTTCCTGAGGGCGACAGACGACGGGTTCATTTTCATTGAAGCTCGTGTTCAGCACCATCGAGACACCCGTGATCGCTTTGTAGGCGCTGATGAGGCGGTGATAGCGAGGATTGGTCTCCTTGTGCACGGTTTGCAGGCGACCGGAGCCGTCGGCGTGAGTCGTGGCGGGCACGAGGGCGCGCTTCTCCTTACGCACTTGGAAGACCTCCATCATGAAAGGCACATCGTCCTCCTGCTCGAACCACTCGCTCACGTCTTCACGGAGAATGCTCGGGGCAAAGGGGCGGAAGGACTCGCGACGTTTGATCTTCAGATTCAGAATGTCCTTCATGTCCGCACGACGCGGATCACCGAGGATGCTACGATTGCCCAGCGCTCGTGGTCCCCATTCGAGGCGACCCTGGAACCAGCCGATCACCTTGCCTTCCGTGATCGCCGTGGCGGTGGTCCGGCAAAGCTCTCCTTCATCCTCAAAACGGCGCACGATGCAACCCTCGGCCTGGATGTCGGCGGCCCGGGAATCCAGCAGAGTCTTGATCTCGGCATCGCTCGCTTGCGGGCCGACGTAGGCGTGATCCATCACGAAGCGCGGCGCTTTCTCGATCTGCCTCGCGACGACAAAAGCCGAACCAATAGCACCACCCGCATCACCCGCAGAGGCGGGCAGATACATGCGCTTGAAGGGAGAATTCAGATACACTTTGCCGTTCGCCACCGAGTTCATGCCGCAGCCGCCAGACAGCGCGAGGTTGTCGCACCCGTAGCGCTTGTGCAGCGCATTCAGCATCGCAAAGAATGCCTCCTCATACATCGCTTGCGCGCTGCGGGCCATGTCCATGTGCTTCTGCTCCAGGGCATCACCTTTCGCGCGCTCTGGGCCGAAGAGCTCCTCCATCGCCTCTTTGCGATACAGCGTGCCCACTTCTGGGCAGCAGTCGTCCCAGGTGTAGTGCACGTCGTCGCTGTGATGGCGGAAGTATTTCAAATTCAGCCGGTAGGTGCCATCAGACTGGATCTGCACGACCTGGCGCATCTGCGGCAGATACTTCGGCTCCCCATACGGCGCGAGTCCCATCACTTTGTATTCATCGCCATAATACGGGAAGCCCAGGAACTGCGTGATCACCGTGTAAAAGATCCCCAGCGAGTGCGGAAAGTACACACGACCGTCGATGTCGATCTGGTCCCCACGCCCCATGCCCCAGGCGCTGCTCGCGAAGTCGCCAAAACCATCCACCGAGAGGCACACCGCCTCGTCAAAGTCCGACACCAGATACGCCGAGGCCAGATGCGCCAGATGATGCTCCACCCGATGCACCTGCGCGCGCAGCGTCTGCCCCGGCATGGCACTCTGAAGCTGATCTTCAAAGCTCGCCGCACGGCGGATGTTCCCCAGACGCTTCAGGATCAGCCCCAGGCTCGGACGCTTGCGCAGCACATACAGCGCCCGGCGCAGATTGTTCACCTTCGGGTTCCGGTTGATCGCCACATGATCCACATCACTCAGCTTCAGGCCCGCATCCTCCAGACACCAGCGGATCGCCTCCGTCGGCATCCCCGACCAATGTTTGATCCGGCGAAAGCGCTCTTCTTCAGCAGCTGCGACGAGCTTGCCATCCACCACCAGCGCGGCGGCGGAGTCACCGTGATAGGCGTTTAGTCCGAGTACAATCATGAGTCAGGAAATTCGGGCACGCTGCCGCCCTTGGTCATCTTCAAAAGAAGCTCCAGAAGGCACGGTAAAGAGGTTGGTTGAGGCCTTTTTTCGGATAAAAGGGCCGGGACTGTATCATGCTGAGTATCAGGGCAAAGCACAAACTCGTGCGCAATACGCCGTTTGACATGCCCTCGCATTGACGGCGGCGGATCCATGCCCGACTAGCCCGCCAGCCCCCTATCCCCATGCAAATCCGCCTTTTCATCAAACCCGGCTGTCCTTGGTGTGACGAAGCCATCGACTGGCTCGCCACTAACGGCATCCCCTTCACCACCCTCGACGTCGTCCGCGACCCCGCCGCCCGCGCCGAGATGTTTGACCTCACCGGTCAGACCAAAGCACCCTGCATCGACGTCGATGACCACATCCTCGCCGACTTCGGTGCCGACGAACTCGAAGCCTGGTGGGACAAAATGAAGTTCCCCATGCCGTGAGCCCCCGCTGGACCAGCCTCCACCTCCTTCTGGGGCTCCTCCTCAGCGCCTGCGCCACCGGCAGGCTGCAAAAAGTCCCCGCCGAGCCCCCGGCCGTCACCACCTCAGCCTTCGCCGCCGAGGTCACCCGCCTCACCGGCCAGAGCTGGACCTCCGGGAACAGCGTCCGCACCCTCCCGAATGGCGGCAGCTTCATCCCCGCCATGCTCAGCGCCATCCGCAGCGCCCAGCACACCCTCACTTGGGAAAACTTCGTCGCAGTGGACAGCCAACCCGTCGCCGACTTCACCCAGGCCTTCATTGAGCGGGCCAAAGCAGGCGTCCAGGTCCGCATCATCCTCGACCATTACGGCTGCAACACCTATGGCAAAGCGCACATCGCCGCCATGCGCGCCGCCGGCATCGATCTCCGCTTCTACAGCTGCTGGAAGCTTTATCATCCCCTCCTCTACAATCACCGCACCCACCGCCGCATCCTCGTCGCCGACGGAAAGACCGGCTTTGTCGGCGGTGCCGGACTCGCCTACGCCTGGGATGGCCACGCCGAAGGCCCCCTCCGCTGGCGGGATACCATGTACGAGCTGCGCGGCCCC
>JBILPY010000412.1:0-4435 GCA_044373575.1 Prosthecobacter sp.
TGGACAAAAAGCCCCTCGAAGAGCGCACGAAACTCCAGAAGGAGCAGGTCGCCCGCGTGGAGAAGTTCAACGAGGCCAGCATCGCCCCAGGGGCCAAGTTTGATGAGATCGTGAAGACGCTGAAGGAAAAGGCCGAGACTGCCGCTCTCTTCGCCAAAGATACTCCTCCTGACGCCATCAAGGACGAGAAGGAATTCATCGACGCCATCTTTGCCCACAACAAGGACTCCCGCCCGATCAGTGATCCGGTGAAGGGAACCAAGGGCTACTACATTTTTGCCGTCACCAAGGTCGAGGAACCGAAGCAGCAGGAACTCGCCGAGGTGAAGGACAAGGTGAAGGAAGTCCTCGTCGGCCAGAAAGCCCAGGAAGCTCTCTCCAAAGCCGTCAACGACGCCCGCACTGCGCTTCAAGAAGGTCTGAAGGCAGGCAAGAAGATCGATGATCTCGCCAAAGAGAAGAAACTCACTCTCGCTGCCGTGAAGGAACTCACCGTCAACGAGCCGCCCACCGATCTGCCAAACGCCCAGGAAATCGCCACTGAGGCTCAAAAGGTCGCGGCAGGCGAAGTCGCCAAGGCTGTGAACACCGACAAAGGCGCGACACTCGTCTATGTGGCCGCCCGTGAACTGCGCAAGCGCGACGACAGCGCCGCCCTCCGCAAGAACACCGAAGACCGCAATGCCAGCCAGGAACGCCAGCGCCTCTTCCAGTCATGGTTCAACCAGAAGCGTGAGGAAGCCGGTCTTCAGGTGCATCTGAAGATGAGCGCGTAAGCGTTCACTCCGCACCATGTCCGACTCCTCCGCTGCTGCCATCGACGACCTTTTCGACGAGGCCAGCGGCTGCATCGCCCTCGGCGATCTCGAAGGTGCCGTGCCGCTTTACCGTCGCTGTGTGGAGATTGATCCGCAGTTCTTCGATGGCTGGCATGCGCTCGGCATGTCTTTGATGAAAACCGGTCACTTGAAGGAAGCCATCGGGGCTGGTCTGATGGCCACGACACTCCGCCCGAATGACCTCCTGGCCTGGACGGCGCTGAGCCAGATGTATGTGGCCAACCACCAGATCGCCGAAGCCGAGGATGCGAAGGGCAAGGCACGCATCCTTTCGCTCGGCGGCAAGGTGGTGAAGGACGTGTAGCCAAGGACGAGGCAAGTGCTCAGTCTCTCGAGACACCGCTTGACGGAACCCTGCATCATTTTCTCACTGAGAACTGAGAACTGAGAACTGAGAACTGAGAACTGAGAACTGAGAACTGAGAACTGAGAACTGAGAACTGAGAACTGAGAACTGAGAACTGAGAACTGAAGCCCAACCCGTGACCCATTCCTCCCTCTCCACCCTCATCCGCCACCGTCGTTCCATCAAGCCGGCGGACATGGACCCCGCTCGTGATATCGGGCGCGAACTGCTGCTCCAGCTTCTTGAAGACGCCACCTGGGCTCCGACTCATGGCCTGACCGAGCCGTGGAAGTTTCATGTGTTTCAGGGCGACTCACGCCAGCAACTCGCGGCGCAGATGCAGCAATCGTATCGCGAGAGCACACCTCCGGCGGAGTTCCGAGAGGACAAACTGCAAAAGATGGGCAGCACGCCATTAATGGCTTCTGTCGTAATCGCCGTCGTGATGGAGCGGAACGGTGGCGCGAAGATCCCCGAGATCGAAGAGATCGAGGCCGTGGCCTGTGCGCTGCAAAATCTCCAACTCAGCGCCACGGCGGCCGGGCTCGGCGGCTACTGGTCAACCCCGCCAGTGCTGGATGCTCCCAGCTTCCGCGAGTGGCTGGGGATTCGCGCCGAGGATCGTTGTGTTGGGCTAATCTACCTCGGCTGGCCAAAGCCCGGCCTCAACTGGCCGCGCAGTGTGCGCCAGCCTGTGGAGACAAAGATTGTCTGGCGTTGATTTGTTCACGGAACTCGGCTGGCACGCTGCCCATCGCTCGCGTAATTCTCCCCATGCTCGACTGGTTTCAAGATTCCTGGGAATGGCTCACCACCATGGTCACCTCGCTGCCGTGGCAGATACTCAGCGTTTGGGCGTTGACGATCTGCCTGCTGCTCGTTGGGCTGATCGGTTCCGTGCTGCCACTGCTGCCCGGGCCTTTTTTGATCTTCATCGCCGGGGTGCTGCACACGCTGCTGCTGCCGGAGCATGGCATGGGCTGGGTGGGCATCGTCATCCTGGTTCTGCTGCTCGTGGTGTCCTACTTTGTGGACATGGCCGCCGGTGCGATGGGCGCGCGCTGGTTTGGGGCGAGCCGCTGGGGAATCATGGGCGTCTTTGTCGGTGGCATTATCGGACTCTTCTTTGCCCCGCTGGGCTTCATCCTTGGACCGCTGATCGGCGGTCTGGCCTTTGAGCTGATCTTTGCCAAGAAGCGCATGGCTCCGGCGGTAAAAAGCACCTGGGGCACTCTGCTCGGCACCGGAGTTGGTCTCGCGGTCCGCTTTGCTCTGGCCCTGGCGATGGTCGCCACCGTGCTGGTGGATGTGATCTGGTAAACCTCAGCTGGGGCTGGCTTCGGAGGGTGCAGGCGTCACTTTTGGGGTGCCACGTCCGACGATCATTCCCAAAAGCGCGCCGATGGCGATGAGTGCAGCCGGGATGGTCGGCGGGCACCAGAGGAGGCTGGCTTGGAAAGCCATGAAACAGATGACCAGCGCGCAGAAAATAAGCCCGATGCCCATCCAGAGGGCCCGTCCGCGCCGGACTCGCAGGACGAGCCAACTAGCAGCCAGAGCAGCGATGCCCCAGGCGATCCATTGCTGGATTTGAGTGAGCTTTTGCAGCTTCGGCAGGCTTAGAGTTTGAGCGAGCGCCTGTGCGTGCAGGTAGGCGAGGCGCGGGCTGGCATTCTCCGCATGGTCGGGACCGATGACGATGACCCTGCCTTTGCCGAGCGCGGCTTTGTCCTCAGGGCTGAGGGCGTCGGCGAGGGTGCCGGTCATGAGATCAAGGGCGTTGATGATCGGGACGCTCGTGGCGGAGTTCACGGCCAGGCTGCCATCGTTTTGCAGGGGGACAAAGGTGCCATCGGCCAGGTAAGCCCCCGCACCAGGGCCGAGGCGGAGACGATGCAATGCATAAGGGCTGCGGGTGAGCCGGGCGAAGGTTTGTGCGAGGACGCTGGGGACGAGGGTGTCCTCGGCGAGCAGGGCGTAAGGCAGGGACCAGCCTTTGGCACTTTGTTGCACGGCCAGCAGCCCCATGTCTCCCGAGGGACGGAGCGCTGGATCGGGCGCGGTGATGAGCGCGCTAAAGGCTGGTGCGGAGCTGGGCGGACCGTCCACGCGCTGGAAGCGGGGCAGGACATCCGTCAGGTCGCCCATGAATGGTGGGATCTTTGGTGCCGATTCGGCGGGCTGGATTTCGATGCCCTGCACGACTTGGGGGAAGGGGAGCAGCGTCTCGGCCACAGCGGGAACAAATTCCGGTGAGGGGTGGCCCCAGTTTAATGGCGTGGCGATGACGAGGACGCGGGGTTCGTAGGGCTGGAGGGCCTTGAAGAGCGTCTGCCAGTCCAGCGGCGGCGGTGGCCAGGCGGCGTATTCCCCCTTCTGCTCTTCTCGAAGGGCAACGAAAGCGACCTGATCTTCATTTTCAGCGCTGGCTGGCTGGCTGAGGCGTTCACGGGCGTTGGCAACGAGGAAGTCCAGGAAGAGATCGTCCACATGCTGGAATCTCCCCGCGCGTTGTTCGCCATCCAGGTGCCATGCAACTGGGCCGAGACAGGAAAGGAGGAGGATCAGGCGGAGCCAAGTCATGAGTTCAATGTGAAGTGAGGCTTGGTAGTATGCCAGCTTGGAATCACAAAGCTGGGGGCAATCAGGGCAGGGGAGAAAGGGAAGGAACAGTAATGCTGCGAGCAAAGACATCGAACAACTGCATCTGCCCGCCAGCACCGAGCACTACCACGCCTTCTTCCTCGCCCCCTGAGTTCCTCGTTCGTGCTTCAGCCCAAGTTCTTCGCCAAAGATTCGGCCTCACTCAAAAAAACCTCAAGAAGCGGCGTCATTCGGCCTGTCCACAACGCACCAAAGCTCAGTGGCGTGAAGTCAGGCAAGTCGAGTGCTCTTACGCTGGATGGGAACTCGACACGCGGATGACGCAGGGCCAGCCCTGCGCCAAAGTTCTCCGCCACATATCGAACAACAAGGTCCAGACTGCCAACCTCAAGGCTCGGCAGCCACTCCAGCCCACGCTGGCGCAGGGTGGACTGAAACAGGCGTGACAGCACATCATTGGAATCCATGGACACGAGCGGCAGATCAATGCGGTCCCGCTCAAAGATTTGCTCTGCCTTGGTGATCGTGCTCTTTGCAGGGACGAGCAACACCTGGGGCAGACGATGCAGCTCACGTGATTCAATATTCACCGTCGTCTGATCCATCAAGGTGCTCAGACCGACATCGATCTGCTGCGAGACCAGCA
>JBILPY010000050.1:0-14468 GCA_044373575.1 Prosthecobacter sp.
CTCAGCTCCAAACCGGGCCTGGAATGACCACAAATCCTACGCTCAAAGCAAGAGGACGCTCGACAGACTCTTCAATCCTTGGTTAGCCTTGCTTAATTCGTCAGAAAAATAACGATATGGCCAGCAAACCAACTCCAAAAAAAGGCGCCGCTAAGAAACCATCTACGGTGGTGAAGAAGAAATCCGCTCCGGCCAAGCCCGTAAAAAAGGCGCAGGCTCCAGCGAAAAAGGTCGTCAAACCGGTCCCAAAACCAGCTCCAAAGCCAGCGCCGACTCCGAAGCCTGTTGCTAAGGCAGCAACTCCTGCGCCCGCTCCGGCTCCAGCCGTTATTGCCCCCGTGCCTGCGGTGGTCGCCCCGGCTCCGAGGCCTGCCCCGGCACCCAAGGCGGCAGCTTCAGGCGCCCTGACGATAAGCATCCAGACCTCCCAGGGTATGGCAGCCAATGGAAACACCCATCCAGCCAATATGCTGGTCATCGTCACCTGTGCCGGTGCACCGGTCGTGGAGCTGACGCGTGATCATTTCACCCTCATGGAGCACTTCGAGGTTCCCGGCCAGGGCGCGCCCTTCAGCAACAGCATCTCCTCCT
The DNA here is from genome assembly GCA_044373575.1 of Prosthecobacter sp. Classification (GTDB taxonomy): domain Bacteria; phylum Verrucomicrobiota; class Verrucomicrobiia; order Verrucomicrobiales; family Verrucomicrobiaceae; genus Prosthecobacter. Next base: position 592 of record JBILPY010000050.1, read on the forward strand.
TCCGCAATGCGGGCACCGGAGCCTACCTGCTCCAGACCAAGCCCATCACCGGCGCTCCCTGGCGCAGCGGACATCACCTCGGCCAGCTCCTCGTCTCCGACGATGATGAGCGCCAGGGACAGTCGGCCTTCAAATTGATCATCAAATAAGGGCGGCGACGGGCGTTCATCCTCCATCCCATGATGAAATCCCTTCTCGTCGCACTCTCCCTCGTCGTCGCCTCCTCCGCCCAGGAGGCGGCAAAACCTGACCCGAACGCTCTCTTCCGTGAGGGCGTTCAGGCGTTTTACGATGCAAAGCCGAAGGAGTCGGTGGCGGCATTTGACAAACTCATCGCCCTGGAGCCCGCAGCGAAGCCCCAACTCTGGCAACGCGGGCTTTCCCTCTATCTGGCGGGCGATTTCAAAGGCGGACGCGAACAGTTTGAGGTCCACCAGACGGTGAACTCGAACGATGTAGAGAATGCCGCCTGGCATTTCATCTGTGTGGCCCGCGCGGAGAATCTGGAGGCAGCACGGAAGGCGCTCATCCCCATCGAGGGTGACTCCCGCGTGCCGATGAAGGAGGTCCACGACCTCTTCGCTGGGAAAGGCAGTGTAGAAGCGGTGCTAAAAGCCGCCGAATCGGGTGAGGGCGAGGCTTTAAAAAACCACCGCTGCTATGCCCATCTCTACCTTGGTTTGTATTTCGAGGCGCTCGGCGATGAGGCAAAAGCCAAGGAGCACATGCTCAAAGCGGCCAACGACTACCGCATGGATCATTACATGGGCAAGTCCGCCCAGGTACATGTGAAGGTGCGCGGCTGGTGAGCCGGGTCAGAGCAGCTTCTTCTTTTTGAAGAACCAAATGGGGGCCAGGGCGGACATGACCAGCAGACCGATCACCGCCGGGTAAGCCCAGGGCTGCTTCAGCTCGGGCATGTGCTCGAAGTTCATGCCGTACACGCTCGCGATGAGCGTCGGCGGCATGAAGAGCACGCTGGCGATGGTGAAGATTTTGATGATCTGGTTCTGCTGGATGTTGATGAGACCGAGCGTGGATTCCAGGAGGAAGGTCATCTCCTGGGTCTGCTGGTTCGTGTAATCATCGAGCGACTTCACGTCGCGCATCACGGAGCGGAACTGCGCGGCGAGTTCACCACGCATCCAAGGGGCGGCATTGCTCAGGAAGAACTGGAGCATGCGGCTGACGCTGAGCAAACTCTCACGCAGATTCGCCACGAGGGCGCTGCGTCGGCCAAGCGTTTTGACCACGTCGGCGAGGTCTTTTTCCACCGTGGCGTTCGCGCGGTGGGGGTCGAGGCGGAAGACTTCACGGGCAAGCTTTTTCAGATCGCCCTCCACCATCTGGAGTGCATCGGCGATGCGGGCGATGATGAGTTCACAAAGCACGAGGAAGACCGCATCGCTCGTCATCGGGCACTGGCACTGGCGCTTCACATGATCCACAAGCACGCGGAAGGACAGCGGGTCAGCATAGCGCACGGTCGTGAGACAGTCGGGCGCGAGCACGAAGGAGATGGCTGTGTTGTCCGGGTCCGGGGTATCGAGACCGACAGGGATCCAGGCCGTCATGTAGAGCGCGCCTTTCTCCGTATAGAGTCGGCTGGACTCCTCGATCTCCTGCATCTCTTCACGAGTAGGCAGGGAGTATTCGAGCCAGCTTTCCGCCTCCAGTTCCTCAGCACGCGCGGGATTCAGCAGATCGAGGAAGACGAGGTTGTCCGGGAAAGGACGCACCTTTTCGTCGTTCCAGTCGATGAGCTGGCCTTGTTGGGTGATGAGTCGGACCATGCGTGGGTGGGGGGGCGACAGTAGCTGCGCATTCTTTTCCTGCCACGGAAAAGGCGGATCAATCGGCTTTCGTCACAAGCACTGGCAGAGGCACGATCTCCAATCCACGCGCGTGAATCATCTCCAGTGTTCCGCGTAGCACCTCTGCGCATATGGGGCGGGCCTCGTGCAGGAGAATAATGGCTCCGGGGCGGAGATCCTGCCCGATGCTGCGGAGGATGGCCGGGACACCTCGCTTCACGCCATCGAAGCCACGGCAGTTCCAGATCATCATCGTGAGACCGAGCGCGCGGAGGATGGAGGCCAGGAAGAGATTGTGGTGCCCCACCGGAGGTCGAAACCAAAGCGGGGCCTCCCCCAGAATGCCGCGCAGCGTCTCCTGACACCCCGCCACCTCCCGCCAGAGAGCCCAGGGTCGCAGCATCCAAAACGTGGCCGAGGGATGCGTCTGCGAATGATTGCCGATCACATGCCCGCGCCTCGCGATCTCGCGCACCAGCTCAGGATGCCTCGCCGCGCGGTCGCCGATCAGGAAGAAGACCGCCTTGGCCTGATGCGCCTCCAGCAGATCGAGCAAAGCGGGTGTCGTCGTCGCATCAGGACCATCGTCGATGGTCAAACACACGCCCGAAGTGCCAGCGGGCAGTCGGGTGATCATCGGCCCGAAGAAAGCACACCTCGGCACCACCGAACCGAAGCCAATGAACACAAAAGTCGTGCCAAAGATGAACCCCGCGATGCCGAAATGCCCGGTCAGCAGGGCGAGCAAGACACCGATCGCCGGCATCAGGCTCAGCACAAAGGCGCGCAGGCTCTCGCGGCGGCTGGCGGCTGGCATGGGCGGGGTCATGACGGGGTCTCCAGACTCACCAACGGCTCAAACACGAACCATTGATCCCAGTGCTGCTCAAGATGGCGATGGAGAATGGGGAGCCAGCGTTTGCCGATGTCATCAGCGCGGAGTTTAGAGGTGCCGTCGCTGAAGCACTCGCCGACATGGATGCGATAGCGGAGGCAGCCGATGCGCTCGAGGATGATGGGGTAGCAGGGCGCGCGGGAGATCTCCGCCAGCACGAGCGGGCCACGCGGGATCTGGTAGGTGCGGCCCTCGCAGGTCATGGCCACGGGGGAGACGGCGGAGAGCACGCGGTCCCCCTGCACGGCCACGGCCTCGCCATCCATGAGCACGCGGCAGAGTTCGAGGCCGAGGTGATTATCGGCGACGTTGTAGTGGACGCGCAGCAGCGGGTTGTCCTGCTCGGTGCGGCGGAGTTCCTGCTCGCGGAGTTTTTGCAGTTGCTCCGTCTGCTCCGGCGCGCGGACGGTGTGCAGTCTCCGCCCGAACTTCTGGGCAAAGAGCGTGGCGCCGATGTCGTAGTTCCCGCTGTGGATGGTGAAGATGAGGACGCCGCCAGGGTGTGCGCGCAGTTCCTCGAATCGCTCCATGTGCGTGATGTCCCAGGTGACGTCCTTTTTGAAATACATCGACCAAAGACGATCGAGGTAGGTGAGGGCGAAATTCAGGAAGACCCGATAGCCGGCCCACCAGCGCTCGGTGGGACCGTGATCGGGACACAATGCCGTGAGATTGCTGAGAATGGCGCGGCGCTGAGGCGCGGCGAGGACGTAGATGAACAGTGTCACCGGCCAGACGAGCATGAGCGCCAATCTTGTCGGCACAAAACGCATGAACCGCAGCAAACAACGCGTCAGGAACGCTCCATGCAGCCCCGTGTTCCGCCGAGGCGGAGCTTGCGGCATGGAGGGTTTGGCGGTTACTTCAGGCATCATCAGCGGGTGCTCTGCCCGTAGGGTCTGATCCATTTCAAGTCGAGTCAAAACATGCACACCCCCACTGCCTCCAGCACCGCTTCGGATTACGATGTGATCATCCTCGGCGGTGCCTTCAGCGGTGCCTCGGCGGCTCTGCTATTCAAACGTGATCTGCCCAGCCTGCGCGTGCTGGTGGTGGAGCGGACCACGGAGTTTGACCGGAAGGTCGGCGAGAGCACCTCCGAGGTCGGCGGCTGCTTCCTCACCCGCGTGCTGCATTTGAATCCCTACCTCAGCGCCAATCACTACCAGAAGCACGGCCTGCGAATGTGGTTTTGCAGCAAGCCGGAGGATCGCGTGGAGGACTGCACGGAGCTGGGGCCGAAGTTTCAAAGCCGTCTCCCCACCTTCCAGCTCGACCGCGCCATGCTCGACCAGCATGTGCTCGATCTCGCTGCCGAGGCTGGGGCAGATCTCCTCCGCCCCGCGACCATCCGTGAAGTCACTTTGGCCGAAGGCAGTGAGAACCACTCGGTGAGTCTGAAAACCGAGGCCGGTGAAACGAAGACCTTCACCGCACGCTGGGTCATCGATGCCTCTGGGCGCGCCGCATTGCTGGCGAAGAAGCTAGGGCTGCACCGCCAGCTCGGCGACGAGCACCCGACCTCCTCCGTGTGGTGCCGCTTCAGAAACGTCAATGCGCTCGACAGCTACAAGAGCCGCTCCATGCACCCCTGCCTGATGAGCAACGTGCGCGCCTCCCGCAGCAGCGCCACCAACCATCTCATGGGCCATGGTTGGTGGGTCTGGCTCATCCCGCTGGCGAATGGGGACTACAGCGTCGGCATCGTCTGGGATCGCCGAGCGTTCACCCTGCCGGAAGGCGAGAACCTCACCGAGCGTCTCCGTGCGCATCTCATGACGCATCCCATCGGCCGACTCATGTTTGAAGGCGCGGAGCCGGTGGAGGACGACACCTTTTATTACAAAGGCCTGCCTTATTACACGGAGCAGATGGCCGGCAATCGCTGGGCCATGGTGGGTGATGCAGCGGGCTTCATCGACCCACTTTACAGCCAGGGGCTCGACTACTGCGGGCACACCGTCTATGCCGTCACGCAGATGATCAAAAAGGCGTCCATGGGCGAGGATGTCAGCGCCACGCAGGCCTACCTTCAGGGTGCGTATAAACGCAGCTACCGCCTCTGGTTCGAGAGCCTCTACAAAGACAAATACTTCTACTTGGGCGATGCCGAACTCGTGCGCATCTCCTTCCTCATGGACCTCGGCACCTACTTCATCGGCCCCGTGCGCCTCGTGTACACCGACCCCGATTACGAATGGACGCGCCTCCCGAATGATGGCCCCATCGGAAACCTCTTCGCCAAGTTCATGAGCTTCTACAATCGCCGTCTCGTCGTCATGGCGAAGAAGCGACTCGCCAAAGGCACGTATGGTGCCTGGAACACCGGCATGGACCTCACCCTCGGCCAGAGCTACTCTCCAAACTTCAGCGCCTTCATGTTCCTGCGCTGGGGCATCCGCCTGCTGCTGATGGCCGAGCTGCGCACACTCTTCGGCAAAGCCAAACCCGCCATGGCGGAAACAGCAATGCCGATGGCGGGTGAAGCAAAGATGGCAGCCTGATCAGGCTGCAAAACGTGACAACCAAGTGGGTGCCACGCAAGATCCGCCACTCCCTCGCTGGCTGCCCTTTGATGAGGGTATAGGTTCAAAAAATGGCTGGAACCACTTCTTCATCGCTCGTCCGGAAGGCCGAGAACATGACACAAACCAAGCATTACCTGAAGAATACAAGAGAGCGCACCCGGCAGGGATCGAACCTGCGACCAGAGGATTAGAAATCCACTGCTCTATCCACTGAGCTACGGGTGCTTTTCAGAGCGGCCCGAGGCTCGCCGAATTTGAGCGCGCATCAAGACGCAAATTCAGGCTCTCGCTTCGGCTGGTACATGCACGCGGGGTCTTCGGCGAAGGAATCGCCCGTCATGCCGTAGGCACGGGCGCGGGAGCCGCCGCAGATGGTGCGGAACTCACAGCGTCCGCATTTGCCACCGAGGGCGTCGCTGTCACGCAGGGCGCGGAAGAGCGGGTGATGGCGGTAGATGTCGCCGGGGTGCTCTTCGCGGACGTTGCCACAGTCGTAGGGCAGGAAGCCGCTGGGGGAAACGACACCGGTGTGGGAGATGAACATCACCCCACGGCCATCGCGGATGCCGAGTGGGGATCTCATGCCGGGACGATGCCGACCTTCCGCGCCGAGCTTTTGCATGAACACGCGGCGGAAGTGGTGACCCTCGGTCGTCTTGATGGCAAAGGGCGCTTTGCCGACGAGCGTGGCCATGTCCTGAAACACGTGCTCGATGTCTTGCGGATCAGGCAGATCACTCGCCTGGGCGCGGCCTGTCGGCACGAGCAGGAAGACGCTCCACATCTCTGGCTTCAGCTCAAACATGAGCTGTTTAAAGGCTTCGTATTCGTGCAGGTTACCACGCGTGAGGGTGGTGTTGATCTGCACGCCCAACCCGGCGGCGTGAGCCCGATGCACGGCGGAGATGGTGCGGACGAAGGTGCCGGTGACTCCGCGGAAGGCATCGTGGGTCTCGCGCGTCGCTCCATCCAGACTCAGGGAGACGCGCTCGACACCGGCGGCTTTGATTTCGGCAAAGTCAGTGTTCATGAGCTTGCCCGTGGCCGAGGGGCTGAGGCTGACGTGCAGCCCGGCATCTGTGGCCTCGCGCACGAGATCGAGAGCATCCCGCCGCATCAGCGGATCTCCACCCGTGAGGATGAGCATGGGTGGCTTCAGCTCGGCGAGTTCCTGGATCAGCCGGCTCGACTCCTCACGATTCAGTTCGTCTGGATGACGATGCGACTGGGCCTCGGCGCGGCAGTGTTTGCAAGCCAGCGCACAGGCGCGTGTGATCTCCCAGAAGACCAGAAAGGGTCGTTCATCGAAGCCATCATACTCCATCAAGTCAGGTTTCGATACGTCACGTTTCATCAGAGGTGCATTCATGATGGATAGAAACGGCGAGAGACAAGCCGGAGCGCGGCAAGGACTGTCGAACGCTGTGCCGATCTTGAGTTAGGGTGAGGCTATTCATGCAATGGCAGCCTCATCGCGAAATACGACCGCCAGAAGCTCCATAGATCACTAGCCACGTCCTTTGCAGATGCCCAGACACGCGAGGTCGTCCCGTTGGAGGCGGTATTTCTCCTTCAATTCGAGATGCGCGGCGGTGCATTCCATTTCGGCGGTATCATCCGCATGCTTCTCCATCCGCTACTCCAGATTGGCGATGGGATCACCTCTCCAACTTTTGCACCGCTGAGAGGGAGAGAACGCGGATAAATGAGCTTCTGATCATTCCAAAAATAACTCTCTGTGTTCTCCCAATCTCTGCGGTACAAAAACTTCCCTGCTTCATGCCAAAACCAATCATCAAACTTATCTTCTTCATCTCTGCGGTGTTTCCACTCTCCGCCGCCGAGATCGAGATCACCGAGACGCTCCAACTCCCCGAGTGCCACAGCATCGGCTGGGTGCGCGCAAATGCGGGCGTGAAGGGCCAGGGCGCGGGTAATACCATTCTCGATGAGACCAAATGGGGTAGGCCCGCAGCGAATCAGGTCATCGAGCAGCATTGGGACTGGGACCTCAGCGATGCGCAGTGGGCCGAGGCGGTGAAACAAAAGGGCGAGGGCAAGAAGGAGGACGTGAGGTTCGATCTGTGGCTGCCGGAAGGCATTGGCACAGCACGCGGCATTGTCGTTATCACCGGCCACGGCAGCGGCGAGACGCTCTACAAGCACGCGGAGATGCGGAAGATCGCCCGCGAACTTCATCTCGCGATCTTCAAGTTCGTCGGCAATCCCATGCAACGTGGCTTTTGGCCACGCAACCTGCTTGATCAACGCATTGCCGCCTTCGCCGAGAAATCACAGCATCCCGAACTCAATCACGCGCCGCTCTTTCTCTACGGCCACTCGAACGGCACCGGCTTCTCCGCTATCTATCCCGCCGTCGAAGGCTCACGCGTCTGGGCGTGGATCTCCATGCGTCCCGGCACCACGTTTCAAGTGTATCAGCCGAAAGCGGCGCAGACACCCGGCATGGTCATTTTCGGCGAAGACGACGCTTTCTTCGCCCGACCGTCGAAGGATGAGAACATGGCCGTCGTCGAAGACATGCGCCAAAAACACAACGCGCTGTGGCATTACGCCGTCGAGCCAAAGACGAGTCACGGCCCTGGTGACAAGACTTGGCCGCTCGTCTTCTCTTTCCTGCGCCACAGCTTCTCCGCACGAGTGCCTGCGGATGCCGATCCAGCCAAAGGCCCGGTGAAACTCACTGCACCCAAAGTCGAGATCGGTCATCTCGGCCAAAACTGGAATGCCACGACAGGTGGTTACCAAACTTTGCCCATCGCGCCCTTTGCCGACTTCACCGGCGACACATCCACCGCTTCTTGGCTCCTCAACGCTGCCTTCGCCGCCGACTGGCAAACCTTCCAACGCGACGGCCAACTCGCGAAATAATCTCATTCCCAACAACCATGAAACTCACACTCACTCTCCTTGCCTCTCTCACCATTTCCGCCTTCGCGCTTGATCCCCATGTCGAAGCCGTCACCCGCATCGTCGAAGCCGCCAAAGGCAAGGTGGAGAAGACGGAAGACGGTCAGAGCCTCAAGCTCGTCGATCTCGCTGTGCCGAACACTGGCCCGCATGACCACCGCAATGATGATCCGTATGACGCGGCCTTCTTCGAGCACCTCGGGCATATCAGCACGCTGGAGTCGCTAAATGTCATCTCCACGAAGTTTAATGACGAGTGGATGCCAAACATCGCAAAGCTCACGAACCTCAAGACGCTGCGCTTCACCAACAACGGCCCGCTCACGGATGCTGGCATGGAACAACTCGCCGGGTTGAAAAACCTCGAAGCCTTCTCCTTCGTCGGCACAAAGATCACCGGGAAGGCTTATGTAAAGTTCGAGGGCTTCACCAAGCTCATCAAAGTGAGTCATCGCGGCAGCAGCATCAATGATAAAGGCTTGAAGGAACTCTGCGATCACCTACCGAATCTCGAAAGCATCAGCCTCGCTCACGCGAAGTTTACCGATACTGGCGCAGCAAATCTCGCGAAGCTCACCAAGCTCAAGGGTCTCGAGATCGGCACCTCGAATGCGACACCGCAGGCCTTGGTTCACCTCGCCAAGCTTCCGCTGGAGTCATTACAGCTCGGCGAAGGTTTTGAGTCGGCGGAAAGCATCCCAATGATCAAATGCATCGCCACGCTGCGCCGCCTCACCTTGACCAACGCCACGAAGCTGACCGATGCAGAGCTGAAGACCGTCGCAGGCCTCACACAGCTCGAACACCTCGAACTCGGCAAGGTCCCGTTCCCTGATGAGCGCCTCACCTTGCTTGCCGACTTCGCCTTCCTCAAATCCATGCGCCTCGTGCCGGTGAAGGATCCTTTTATTGATGAAACGCAGGCGAAGATCAAAGCGCTGCTGCCCAGGACCGCACTCACCTTCAAGTGATCCCCTGCCTGCTCATGCGTCTTCTCTGCTCCCTTTAGCTTTTCGGTTTGCCTCTGGAAGCTGGCGAACTCATCTTCCCCAAGCTGGAGGATGCCAAGCGCATCCACGGCGAACTCGTCAGCGCCGACTTCGTCCATCGCAGCGGCCAGTTCCGCACCGAGAAAGGCGAGTTGATGGACTTCACCCTACTCGACAAGCCGACTTTCAAACACCCCGGCAAAGACCTGAAGCTCGAATCCCTCCCTTTCGGCCAGCGCTACCGGTTTCATCTCTTCTAGGATGCCGGAGGCCAGTTCACCCGCATCAGCCACATCAGCGATGAGTTCAGCCACCTCACCGCCCGCATCACCTCCATCCACAGCGACAAACTCCACCTCACCTAGAGGCTTCCTCTTGTAAAAGACTACAACGGCGACATGCAACGCGCCGAGCCCTTCGGCTGCCGAATCCTGCTCGTGAACGAAACAACGAGGATCTGGAAAGGCGCACAAGCACTCAAACAGACTGATTTGAAAACAGGCGACGAAATTCGCCTCAACCTCACTGCCGAGCTCCCAAGCAAGCCTTCTAGCTGCGCTGGATTGTGGATCGTTGACAACCCAGTTAAGCTCTGACTTGGGAGCATTGGCAGACTCTGTTTCCGTGTCCCTTGCGATCCGTCTGAGCAGTGCCACTGCATATCATGCGACGTCTTGATCAACTCCTTTCCTCTCTCGGCTACTGCTCGCGGCGGGAGGTCGTGTCTTTGGTCAAAGCAGGCCGTGTGAAGCTCGGAGAGGTCGTTTTGGCCACGGTGAATCAGCGAGTCGATCCACATGCGGTCACTCTGGATGGTGAACCGCTCGAAGCACCTGACGGTCTGTTAGCCATGCTGCACAAACCAGTCGGCTATGTCTGCACACACAGCGATGGCGAGGGGCCAACGATCTATGAACTGCTGCCTGCGCAGTGGCTGGATCGCAATCCCGCCGTGACCAGCGTGGGCCGACTGGACAAAGACACGAGCGGGCTGCTGCTCGTGACGGACATCGGCCATCTCGTGCACCGCTACACTTCACCGAAGGCCGATGTGGAGAAGAGTTACCTCGCCGAAGTGGATCGTGATCTCGATCCTAAGCTCAGCGAGGTCTTCGCACGTGGCGATCTCATGCTACGCGGTGAGGCAAAGCCCTGTCTTCCCGCACGGCTGGAGATCACAGCCCCACGCACGGCGCGACTCATCATCACCGAAGGGCGCTACCATCAGGTGCGGCGCATGTTTGCCAGCCAGGGATTCCATGTGGAAAAGCTCCACCGCGAAAGCTTCGGCCCGCATGCGTTGGGTGATCTGGCGGAAGGTGAGTGGCAGATGCTGGAGTCTCCACCGTCTAGCTGACTTTGCCTTTGAGCGGCGCCCGGCCGTCTTTGCCCTTCGGATTCATGGCGGTGATGCTATCGCGCAGAGTGAGGGTGATCACGTCACCTTCGAATCGGAAGGTCAAGGTATCGCTATGTGGCGTCTCGTAGTAGCGCAGGGTGATGAGCAGCGTCTGCGGGTCTGTCCATGTAGCGTGCGAGGCGACTTTGAAGACCGCGTCAGACTTCGGCTTCCCGCCAGCGATGAGGCGCGGAGGCTTGATGGGCAGCGCCGTCTCGCCGAGCTGCCACGTTTCCCAGCCACAGGAGATGCTGTGACCGTCCGCTCGGAGCACACAAGCCTCGTCAGACAAAGCGAAGCTGAGCTGCGATAGCCCGTTGTCATTGGCTTCGAGCTTGAAAGGCTTTGCGGGCTGGATCGCCGAACTCTTCGAGCCCTGAGGCGGTGAGAGCTTCAGTGTCTTCAATCGTGCGAGGTCGGCCTGAACCAAAGGCTTTGCATCAAAAGCGGGCAGCAGGTGCGTCCACACGAGATCGAGCTGGCCCTGCATGTTTTTGTTCTCACTGGTCATCACGATCACGGCGTCCTGCTCCGGCAGCACTATGGTGAACTGCCCGAAGGCTCCATCACCACGGAACGCCGTGCCCTGGCAGCGCCAGAACTGGTAGCCGTATCCTTGCAGCCAATCGTTCTTGGCTTTGGGTCGATCCTTTTTGTCTTCACCGGGCTGTTGGATGTGAAAGCTCGTGGCCTCTTCAATCCAGGCAGCAGAGATGAGTTGCTTGCCATTCCACTTTCCTTTTTGCAGTAGCAGCTGACCAAATTTAGCCAGGCCTTCACTCTGAATGCTGAGCCCCCAGCCGCCGGTGTTAATGCCGCGCGGGCAGGTCTCCCATCTCATGCCGCTAATCCCGAGCGGAGTGAAAAGACGCGGGGTGAGGTAATCCAGCACGGTCTGGCCTGTGAGTTTTTGCACGATGGCCGAGCACATGTAAGTGGCGGCACTGTTGTACATGAACTGAGTGCCCGGCTTGTGGGCGATTGTTTGTGCGAGAAAGGTGCGCGCCCAGTTATCGGACTTTATGCACACTTGGGTGGGCTCTTTTTCGTTGCCCGTGGACATGGTGAGTAGATCCTTCACCCGCATGGCGGCTAGATTTTCACTGACCTCCGCAGGCAGATCGTCCGGAAAAAAGGAGACTACTTTGTCCTCCACGCTGAGCTTGCCTTCCGCCACAGCGAACCCGACGGCGGTGGAGGTGAAGCTTTTGCTCATGGAGTACATCGTGTGCACCAACTCTGGCCCATACGGCTCCCACCAGCCTTCGGCAATGACCTGCCCACGACGCAGCATCATAAAGCTGTGAAGCTCCATTTTTTCACTCTCGATGGCATCCATGAAGTCGAGGATCGCCTGAGCAGAAACACCCTGTGCCTCCGGCGTGCTGCGCGCGAGCCCTGAAGACGTGGCTTCGGCAAAGGAGCGCGGGATCCAGAGGCTGAAGGAAGCGAGGCTGGCGTGCTTGAGGAAGTTGCGGCGGCTAGATGACATTCGCCGAGAATAGCGGTGAGTCACCTCAACTGACAAGCTTCGATGCATGGACCATCCCCGCCGTGACCCAGCCGCCGCTGATGTCGCGGGCATCAAAGCCATCCTGCAGGAGCATCCGCACTGCGTAATAGGCTCTCTGGCCGACGCCACAATAGACATGCACAAGCTTCTCTTTCGGCAGTTCTTTCGTTCGAGAACGCAGATCGTTTAACGGGATGTTCACCGCACCGTCCGCGTGGTCTTCGGCGAATTCATCCACGTCACGCACGTCGAGCAGGAAGGCATCGGCGGGCAACGTGTTCCATTGCGAAAGGGGTAGATCACCGCGCAGATGATTCGCGGCGATGAAGCCAGCGTAATTCAGCGCATCCTTCGCCGCACCGAATTGCGGTGCGTAGCACAGCTCGGCCTCTTCGAGGTCAAAGACGGTGCCTTTTTTTTGGATCAAGGCGGACACGACATCGACCTTGCGGGCCACATCGGTTGTGCCGACAGTCTGCATGCCGAGGATGCGGCCGTCGGGTTTTGAGAAGAGCAGCTTCAAATGCAGCGTCTGCGCTCCGGGATAGTAACCGACGTGGTGCTTCGGATGCAGATACACTTTTTCATAATTCGAGATGCCTGCGCGCTGCAGCGACTTCTCCGTGGCACCGGTTTGAGCAACAGCGAGATCAAAGAGGCCGCAGATGGCCGTGCCCTGCACGCCACGGAAGGAACTGTCGCGTCCCGCGATGACATCTGCTGCGATGCGGCCCTGACGGTTCGCCGGACCGGCTAAAGCGAGCAGGATGTCGGTGTCGGTGATGAGATCATGCACCTCCACAGCATCGCCGATGGCAAAGATGGCGGGATCGCTCGTGCGCATCTGCGTATCGACGGAAATGCCGCCGCGTTTGCCGAGCGTGAGGCCCGCAGCCTTCGCGAGGCTGGTCTCGGGTCGCACGCCGAGGCCGAGGATGACGAGATCCGTCTCCAGACTGCCATTCACGACGAGTTTGTCGCCGCGCTGGGCCACGCCGGTGAGCGGCGTGTTGAGCTGGAGATGAATGCCACGCTGTTCGAGATGCGCGTGCAAAGGCGCGACCATCTCCGCATCCATCGAGATCATGACCTGCGGACCGTTTTGCACCAAAGTGACCTCCAGGCCGAGATGGCGGAGGTTTTCGGCCATTTCGAGGCCGATGAAGCCGCCACCGGCCACGGCGGCATGTTTGGCGTTGGTTTTCGCGATCCAGCCGCGAATCTCCCGCGTGTCGGGAATGCTGCGCACGGTGAAAACGCCGGGTAGATCGAGTCCGGGTAGATCCGGCCTTAATGGAGCCGCGCCAGGTGAAAGCACGAGCGAGTCGTAGCTGTCCTCAAAAGTCTCGCCGGTCAGCAGATTCTTCACCGTGACCGTTTTGGCCTCACGATGGACCGCAGTGACCTCGTGATGCACATGCACGTCGATGCGGAAGCGGTCGTGAAACAACTGCGGCGAGGCGAGCAGCAAACTCGCTTCATTCGGGATCACACCGCCGACGTGGTAAGGTAGCCCGCAGTTCGCGAAGCTCACAAAGGGGCCGCGATCATAGATGGTGATGCTCGCACTTTCATCGAGACGACGCAGCCGTGTGGCGCACGAGGCTCCACCGGCCACACCACCGACGATAACGACTTTTTGAGGCTGTTTCATGATTTCAAAGCAGTAACAGAACAGCTCCGCATGCCGCGAAGAATGCGGTGGGTGCATCGTTCGAAATGCGCGAGGATTTCGTCGGCATTGGCACCTGCCGACAGGCTTGCGTCAGCGCAGACGGGTTTAGCGCTCAGCTCGTCCAGCAGCAGCA
>JBILPY010000413.1:0-4416 GCA_044373575.1 Prosthecobacter sp.
CCTGATCACGGCTCCAGGCGGTGGTGAGCTTGGTGAGCGTGCCGTTGGTCAGCCAGCGCTCGAAATCATCCTTGTAGAAGAAGCAGGTCTTTTCACTGACCTCGCCAAAGAACATCCAAGCCTTACCCTTCGCCGCCGTGGCTTCGCGTTCCTCCAGGAAAGCACGGAAGGGCGCGATGCCGGTGCCTGGGCCGATCATGATGACGGGTGTTTCGTCCAGCGGCTCAGGCAGGCGGAAGCCTTTGCCGTGATTCACGAACACAGGGATGAGCGTCCCGCCTACCGTGACGCGATCCGCGAGGAAGGTCGAGGCAACGCCGCCGCGCTCGCGCCCGTGGCTGTTGTACTTCACTGTGGCGACGGTGAGATGCACCTCCTTTGGATGCGCCTTCTGGCTGCTGCTGATGGAGTAGAGGCGGATGTTCAGCTTCTTCTGCGTGAGCATGAACTCCTGTGGCTCGAACTTCGCCGTGGGGTTTTCCAAAAGCAGGTCGATTACGAAGCGGCCCCAGAGGTAGCTCTTCAATTCTTCTTTCCTCTCCGGTTCCAGCAGGCCGTTGAGAGCTGTGTTGCCGCTGGTTTTCTCGATGATGGCCTTGATGAGCTTGTTGTCGATCTCGGTGATGAGGGTGGCTTCGAGCAAAGCCTGACGGATGGGCACCTCGACACCCGTCTTCGGATGTTTCACGATCTCCTCGCCCGTAAAACCGAGCGCATTCAGCGTGTCAAAGACGAGCGCCGGATCATTCGTCGGCTGCACCGCGAGGGAGTCACCTGGCGTGTATTCCAATTCGCCGCCTTCGAGATCGATCTCGTAATGCCGTGTGTTTTTCGGAGCACTTGGGCCAGAGATATCATGAGCCTTCTTCACCTTGGCGATGAAGGGGTTTTTCACATTATAGATAGGCTTTCCGGCGGTGGCTTCAGTGCTCATGAGGAGGATGATAGGAGGGCCAAAGGGGGCGCGCAGGCTGTGCCTTGTCAATGAAGAGGGTGGCGGACAGCGGTCACTATGCCAGGTTTTCAGCATCTCCATCAGCCCTGCTGAAGGGACAGTGCGGGAAATGGAGATGGCATCTGCACTTACCAGCAACAAGAGCCCGGCGTTTACGTCATCATCAAAATGAAACATCTGCCATGCATCACACTCATCTGGCTGACTCTGTGTCTGCAAGTCATGGCTGCATTGACAAATGTTGTATTCATCGCCGAGGACGATCTGCGCCCGGAACTCGGCTGCTACTTCGCCACGCAGCAACACGATCTCGCCATCATCCGCAAATAAACCGAAGGTGCCGCGCTCTACTTCGAGCCTTGTCACACGATCTGGAAGGGTGACAAAGTGCAGGCCGGTTACGATGTGTTTCCGTTTCGTCGTGCCACCCGCGAGCATCTGCAAACCTCCGCCTATCTCCCCTATGCATGCGGCGCGGACGGCATCAGCCTCTTCAACTTCGCCTACCACCGCCAACACGGTCAGGGCGAAGGCCGTGGTAGCTTCGGCGAGCCGCCGTTTGAAGCGCTCAAAGCCCTGAGTGAGCCTCAACCTCTTGCAGAAGGCCCGCAGCATTGGTTCATCTCTTACGGCTGGCTTTCGCCCGGTGCGAAGCCGCTGCCCGTACCGCGCAAGCTCGAGTTAGGGAAGCCAGCGAAGTTCAACTTCGACTTCGCTACGCCACAGGGTGATGCGCGAGTGCGCATTCAGGCCGACAAGAGAATGGGCGGCCACGTTTAACGGAGAAGCTGTTTCGGCCACCAGCGATGTCTCCGAGGCCTTTGCCGTGCCTTATCCATCCATGATCGCGAAACCGGATGAACTGCGCGCGTGGACCATTCCCGCCAAACTGCTGCACGATGGCAAGAACAGCCTCGAAGTAACGCAGAAAACCGGTGATCCGATTACTGCCGTGTTTGTCGATCTCGCGGTTGGTCAGGCCTCTTGACCAGCAAGGCGCGCGAGGTTGGTTCGTCTGGTTCAGTCCAACCTTATGAAATCTTTCCTGCTCCCCCTGGCCTTCATTGCATCCACATGCGCGGCTGAAGTCACCGAATCCGATCTCTGCGTCTATGGCGGCACCAGCGGTGGTATGGCGGCGGCAGTGCAGGCAGCACGGATGGGGAAGTCGGTTGTCATTGCCGAACCGGGACGACATCTCGGTGGCATGACGAGTGGTGGGCTCAGCGCAGTGGACATCGGCGATCCGCGCAGCGTGGGCGGCATCGCACGCGAGTATTTCACGAAGCTGGCGGCGACGGCGGGTATCACGCTGGCTTGGGACAAAGCGTTCAAGAGTGAAGGCGGCGGTCCGGCCACGGGCGGGGCCTATGCCATCGAACCGCACAAGGCGGAGCAGGTCTTTGCCGACATGGCGAAGGAGGCTGGCGTGAAGGTGTATTTCAAGGCGCGGCTGGCGACGGTTAAGAAAAATGGCGCGCACATCACCGAACTCGCGATGGAAAACGGCGATGTCTTCCGCGCAAAGGTGTTTATCGACTGCACCTATGAAGGTGATTTGATGGCGAAGGCCGGTGTGAGCTACACGCTCACGCGTGAAGGCAATGCGAAGTATGGCGAGACCTACAACGGCATTCATTACACGGAGAAGTATCTGCCGCGCACGGATCACAAGAAGCCGGGAATGCATGGTCGCGTGCCGGGCGGTCAAGGCGTGTGGGATCGCGACTTTCCACTCGATCCGTATGTGCGGAAGGGTGATCCAAAAAGTGGACTGCTGCGGTTGATCAGCGAAGGCGATCCCGGCAAGCAAGGCGACCCTGCGTCTGGCGTGCAGGCTTACTGCTTCCGTCTTTGCCTGACAAAGAATCCGGCGAACATGATCCCGATCACGCCCCCGTCGGATTATGATCCAAAGCGCTACGAGATCGTCGCTCGCTTCATTGAGGCATGCCTCGCCATCGGCGATGACATGGACCTGCGCTGGTTCTCGAAGCACGATCCTTTACCGAATGACAAATGGGACTTCAATACCGCCACCTTTGGCGGCAATCTGCCCGGCGCCTCACACGCATGGCCCGAGGCGAGCTACACGCAGCGCGAAAAGATTGCCAAAGAGCACGAGGACTATCATCGCGGCCTGCTGCACTTCCTGGTGACTGATCCTCGTGTGCCAGAGAAGGTGCGCAAAGACATGCAGCGCTTTGGGTTGCCAAAGGACGAGTTTACCGACAACGGCGGCTGGCCGCATCAGATCTATGTGCGCGAAGCGCGGCGGATGGTCAGCGACCTTGTGATGACGGAGCATCATACTTTTGGTCGGCAGGTTGCGCCGAAGTCCGTTAGTCTCGGCAGCTATGGCACCGACGTGCATGAAATCCGCCGCATCGTGAAGGACGGCGTCGTTATTCGTGAGGGAAAAATCGCCGGAGGGCGCGATGGCGCGCCGCCTTATGCCATCGGCTATGACGCCATCGTGCCGAAGCAAAGCGAGTGTGATAATTTACTTGTCACTTTCGCCCTCAGTGCCAGTCACACCGCCTTCAGCAGCATTCGCATGGAGCCGGTTTTCATGGCTACGAGTCAATCAGCGGCCACAGCGGCCAGTCTGGCCATGGACGCTGCCCAAACCGTTCAGCAGGTCGATTACAACACCCTCAAAGCCCGCCTGCTCCACGACCACCAAGTCATCGCCTGGCCACGCCAGTAGCTCCGATGGGCAATCGAAGCCGAACCAGCCACAAGCCGAACTTATACCCCATGAAACTTCATCTTCTTCTCTGTACCTTCTTGCTGAGCGCACTCCATGCCGCCGAACCTCTTCTGGAAAAGTCCGCCGTCTTTCCGCCCGGCATGAACGGCATCGCGCGGTATCGTATTCCCGGCATCCTGGTCACGACGAAGGGCTCGGTGCTGGCCTACAGCGAGGCGCGGCGGAATGGCAGCGCGGACTGGGGCGAGATCGAGGTGCGTTTGCGGCGCCCAACCGATGGCGGTAAGACGTGGCAGGAGCCGTAACGCATCGCGCACAGCGGCACGCGCATGGAGGGCAATACGCACACGCTCGGTCTCGACAAGAACGGCAAGCCCGTCGCCGCCGGACGCGGCAAGCGCGAGAATCTCTGCATCAAGCTCAGTCACGACGATGGCAAGACTTGGCCCGTGAACCAAGTCCTCGCTCCCGGCAAGGCCGCCTACTCCGACCTCGCCGTGCTGCCGGATGGCACGGTGCTCTGCTTGTATGAAGCCGCCACCTCCATCGACTGCGCGCGTTTCAATCTAGAGTGGGTCACGCAATAGCTTCGATTGGCAATGGAGATGGATCGGGCAATCGTGGTTCTCTATAGTGCCACGCTGTTCCACTTCACTAGGGCTGGTTCTACTTACGGTTTTTGGCAATGTGCTCCTCATGGAATGAATTGGAAGTCTGGTTGTCACAACTTGTCATAACATAAACCTGC